>JAXHVS010000045.1:0-15100 GCA_034189025.1 Bacteroidota bacterium | reverse complement strand
TCTAATTCGCTCATTTTAAATCCATATTGTTTACGTAAATGTCCCAATTTCGACGAGTTAGATGTTGACAATGGGATATCCAGCTTCTGTTTCATATAATCGCTGGGAATATTGTATTTACGACTAACTTCGGATAAGGTCATTAACCCTTTTACTTCGATGGATGGATCAATATTATGATGCAACTCTTTTTCCTTTTCCTTAACATCAGCTACTAATTCAGCATTGTTCTTTGCTGTATTTTCTGTTTGTACAGATTTCTGTACAGGTGTTGTATTTTCGTTGACCGGTAAACTCTGAAACCGTTCTCTTCCCGAAGCAAGCTCACTGGTCTCTACACGAATAAAATACGGGAATAAAACCATAAAAAGTGTAACTGTCATAAAAGCCAGTCCACATAAAATCCTTGCTTTTCGATTACCAACTATTCGTTTATATAAACAAACAATCATATTCCAATGCAACACAATGTGTAACACTAAAAATAAAATTAAAGCTATGGCAACATATAAATGAATTTCACCCCATTGATGGCGGTCTAATCCCCAAAAACGAATATCTACATTCTGTCCATATTTAATCCATCGTTCTTCGCCCGATACCAACACATATTTTATAAGCAATCCTATCCCTGCTAACAATCCCATTAGCAAGAACATAATGGCATCGATGATAAAATTAATTTTAGCTTTCATAAAAATATAATTTAATGTGTTTACGAATCAATATTAATCCCTTTAAGCACAATATCGTTTTCTCTTACTCCCAAATCCCTTGCAATAACCTTACATTTTGCTTTTAACAAGAAAAATACAGGACGTGATACTTCAGACAAGCCCTCATAATTTCCCTGTCCTTTGCTAATAACCAAATCAGCCTGGTTAAATTTTTCGATGAAAGCCGAATTGCATAAACGCAGGATGGTAGCAGGAGCTGTACTTCCCGATGATATAATTTCAGAAACCTTATCTAACCCCGAGGCAACAGCATCTTCTTCCACACAATCATTAATTACAGGAAATTCACGTACCACAAACGTTGCAGTCTTACCCATCGTTTCAATCAATAACCGGTCGAATACCGACTCCCCTGCATTATCACCAATATACAGAACAAATTTTGCTTTTTGTAAGTACTCTTTAAATGCGTCATAATCAAAAGCAGCAAAATCCTGTTTTAAAATTGTTTGTAAATCATCAATAATGTTATATGATTTATTTACCCCAAGGTCCATTACATTTCCGGCAATAGCTATGCGGATCGCTGTTAATAATGGATCGTTAGAATGCTGAATGCGTTTCTTTAATTCGGGATAGAGTCTTAGTGCTTCATTTATATTTGACTTTTTTATTTCTTGATACGGATCGTTATTAAGCGTTATATCCCTGATTTTTTTATAGATATGATTCCCTGTTTCAGGAGGTGTCGCATTTAATGAGATAGACTTTATCATCTCGCCGGTGGAATTAAGTACTTGTTTTATTTTTTTTTCATCATGGGTAGCAAACTTTGCTGCCCGATAAGCTTGTTGCATAAAACAAGGGATACATTCTAAGTAGGTTTTCATATTTTATCTAAAATTTTAATCTCATTCCCGATTTTAAGTGACTTATCTCAAAAGCACGATAAAAAGCACATAATGCCGGCAATTCTGTACAATGCGATGGGAGTATTTCCTGAATATCCTGATTTTTTAAATATTCAATCGTTTGTTGTGTTTGTTTATTATTCTGTTTTAAATGAAAACCACCAATCACAGCCCTGAATTTATTAATTCCGGTAATTTCTTTCGCATACTCAATCATATTACAAATCCCGGAATGGGCACACCCGGAAATAAGAACTAATTCTGTTCCCTGGTTAATCTTGATAACTAATCCAGAATCATCAATCACAAAATCCTCATCTCCATTTTTGTATGCAAAAGGCGTTGTTTGTGCTTCAAATGCATTCCTGCGCGGTACTTCGCCTAAGAAAATAATGTTATGAGCTATGGGATAGGGTTTTCTTGAAGTGATGATTTCAAAACGCTTTTGCAGCTCTTCTATGGTTAATTCAATACCAATATTTTCGGCCCCTCCTTTTCTAAATCGTGGATAAAAAACTTCAGGATGGCAAATTAACGCTTTATTTTTCAAAAAATTCAGTCCATTAGCATGATCCCAGTGGCCATGACTAAGAACCACGGTTTTTATGCTTTCAATATCAATTTTAAATCGTTCTGCATTTTTCAAAAAAACATCAGAATGGCCTGTATCAAACAAAATCTGAGTGTCTTCATGTTCAATAAAATAGGATAACCCATGTTCGGCCAAAAACTTACCCGAAGCCGCATTTTCTGTTAATACTGATATTTGCATAGCTAATGGTTTTAATTATTCTCTATCGGTATTTTTAAAATTCCCGATTTTATAATAAATAATTTATACTCTAAGCTAAAATTTCGCAGCTCATCCTCAACCCAATGAACATGATTATTTATGGCCTGAATCGCATCATCGGGATTGTCAGAAAATATCTTAATCGGGATAAAGTATTCATTCACCAACTTTATATTTTGACCAAACTGCTTCGAAACAATCACTTTAACATCATTGGCTATAAGTTTTTGCGTAATATTTTCTGCTTTCTGTTCATTAATACCGGTACTATTGATTGTTTCATCCTTACATTCATTTTCCAGTTCAAAAACTTCTTCCAATTCCCCGGAAGCCAATTCATAAATCTTAAACTTATCGGCATTTCCAAAAAATTGTTTTTCAAATTGATTGTTTTTATTTAAGGCAAAAGCAAATCGTAGATGCATATCTATTGTTGTTTTATTTCAAATATATTTCCCGATTTATCTTTGATAAATACTAAATCAGGTTGCCCTCGTTCAATTATAATGGTTTCATAGCCCTTTTCCTGTACTTCTTTTATCAGGTTTTCTCTGTTTTCTACGGAAATACACAAATGGTTCACAGACTGTAGCTTTTGTTTGTAAATAAAAATTTCTATTGCCAAATCTTCTCGTTTCATTAAATAAACAGGCAAGTTTTTATGAACACCAAAAACTTTTGTGCTTAAGGTTTTATCTAAAACAAAATTACGTACCTGTTCCATTCCTAATATATTCTGATAAAAATTAATGATTTCATCAGAACTGTTTACCGTAATTGCAATATGTTCAAGTTTCATTTTGACTCCTTTTTTTATTTGCTTTAATCACAACAAAACTTCCCTGTCCGTATCCTTTCAGCGGTTTCTGTGCCGATGTAATTTTACTCACATCACCATAAATGGTTTGATAAATTTTTTCAATCTCAAAATTCTGTTGTTTTAATAAATCAATAACCCGTGAGGTACTAAAAAAGGTTGCCTCTCTATAAAAATCACTTTCATTTTTATTCTTTTCATACACTTTTCCCACCGGGCTTTCTTTATCAATAAATGCAACAATTAAACATCCTTCATCGTTAAGCACGCGATAGGCTTCTTTAAATGCCTCAGTAACATTATCAACAAAACAAATAACCGTAACCATTAAAGCAAAATCTTTGCTTTTATCAGGATAGGGAAGGTTTTCTGCTACAGCATCTAACACATTAATATTTCGTTCAATAGCTTTTTTACGCATGGGTTGCGAAGGCTCAACACCCTCGGAAATTCCAATTTTGCTGGCAAAAAGGCCGCTTCCTACACCAATTTCTATTCCCTGTTTATTTTCCGGAATTACCTTTTTAATCGCTTCCAGTTCTGAAGCAAAAAGTGCGTGGTTATCGTCAAACCACTTTTCATAATCATTGCTGTAATTATCAAAAGGTTTTGTTTTTGCCATGACTTTTTATATTATCGTATTATATTAAAGCATCACCGGTTTCCGTTCAATCTCATTTTCCCATTCTTTAAGGATAATAGAGAAGTTTTGTTGTATTATATTTATCGTTTTTGCTATATAAGGTTCTTTTACAATTAATGGAGCAAACTTTTTCTTTATTCTTTTAATGTTTGGCCCAAAAACCTGTGATACAACAATATGAACTCCATCATGTTTTAATAATGAGGAAATCCCTTTCGCCTTTTTAATATCGGCATGTTGGATTTCCTCTTCGCTGGTTGTGTTTTCTATTCGTTTAACATAAGATGATTCCTCTTCAGATATTTCATAAATATCATAAAACATGGCATCACCAAAATGCCTTTTCATAAACACTTTACCATCATCAGTTGCAAAGGCTACTCTCAATTTTATCGAATCCATTAAAATTTATTTTCTGCCAATCTTTGCAATTATCATTTCAGCGGCTTTAATAAGCATTGTTTTCGTAGGAGCGCTGGTTAATAATGGGTGTGAACCTATCTGAAATGAAACTAATTCATATACCGTTACTCCTTTCTGAATGGCAAGGCTGATGGTGTTAATCATCTCACCGGCCGATTTACCACCCCAAATTTCACCTCCCAGGATAGAACCATCACAAGGCGATGCGTAAAGCTTAAGTGTCATAGGCTTCGTTTCCTCGAAAGCACCGGGATGCGTATCAAAATCACTAAACTTTGCTGAAATATAATGTACATTTGCTGCTTGAGCATTGGTGTCATTTAAACCTGTTGCCGCCATGGTCATTCCATTTATTTCGGTTGAAAAAACAGCTAATGTTCCGGTAAAATTCTTTCGTATTTTTATTTCAAACAGATTATGGCCCAGTACACGAGCTTCGGCAGTTGCTGTAGAAGCTAACATAACATAATCCATACAACCGGTTAAAAAACCAATGGTTTGAGAACAATCGCCAACAGCACAAACATCTTTTACCTGGGTACGTTCGTAATTATCAACAACAATGGCGCCCATTTTATTTAATTCCAGGCCAGCTTTTTTTGCCAAGCCGGTATTGGGTTTATAACCAATAGCCATAATAATAGCATCACAGGGTAATTCCTCTCCGTTACTTAGAGAAACAGTAGAAACCATCCCATTGTCTCCATTAACTTTCTCCACTTTGGTAGATGTTTTTACATCAACGGCAGTTCCTTGCAATGCCTCTGTTGCAACTTCGCACAATTCTTTAGAAAATGCTTTGGAAAAACAACACGTTTCACTTTCTACCAAAGTCACATTTTTATCCGGCTTCAAAGCAATCTGCTCAGCTACCTCGGCACCAATAAACCCGCCACCAACAACAACAATATTTTTCTTTGATTTTATCTCTTCAAAAAGCTGCTTAATATAATTGTAGCTTTTTTTAATATAGAAAACATTTCCCAAGTCATATCCGGGAATAAAAGTCGGGATAACTACTTCTGAACCTGTTGCAAATACAAGTTTCTCGTAAGAAAATTCATTGCCTTTTTCTGTTTTCACAGATTTATTATCAAAGTTAACATCTACCACTCTTTCAGTAAGCACCTCCCCTCCTGCATCTACAAAAGGTTTTGGCCCCATCACATTTTTATCCACATCGCCAAGTTTATGGAAAATATAAGGAATACCACAAGGTACTAATCCTTTTTCTTCTTCTTTAAACATTAACATCGATTTATCCGGATTTTGCTTTTTGGAAGTTACTCCGGTTATAATTCCGGCTGGACCGGCTCCGATAATAATAACATCATATTTTTTCATATTCTTAAAATTTAGTTAGTTGATTATTTTTATAGGCTTCATAAGCCTGTTTTACAGTCATATTTCCGGCACCAACAAATATTTCAATACCGGCCTTTTCCAATACGTTTGCTGCATTTCCTCCCGGCCCGTTTCCGGTGATTAATACTTTAGCCCCTAATTCAAAAAGTTTTTGCGATGTTTTGGGCCCTGCTCCATGTGCTTCATTCTCAATATCCCGATTATCAAAAGATTCAAACTCATCTTTCTCGTCATCATATACCAAAATATATTCGGTTCTTCCAAAACGAGGGTCCATGGAAGAGTCCCAATTAGTTCCTTTTGCTGTAAATGCTATTTTCATTGTTTATTATTTTTTAATTAAACGTTTATTTATTTTTCATGATTAACTAGTTGTTTAACTTTCGCCCAACTATTTACCATTTTCTCTTTTAAATCGCCTTTATCGAACTCAACAATCGTTTTTCCCAGGGTCATTGCACGTGTGAAATTTTCATCGTAAGGTAAGCTGGCAATATGTTCAATATTTTCTTCCTTCAAAAAACCCATTATTTTGTCGGTAATTTCCTGGTTGATATCATATTTATTGATAATACAACCGGCTTTAATCTTAAACTTCTTCACCAGTTCGTAAACTCTTTTTAAATCATGAAATCCGGAAACAGAAGGTTCGGTAACAATAACTGTAAAGTCGGCACCCGAAAGTGAAGAAACCACTGGGCAGCCTACGCCGGGAGAGCCGTCAATAACTGTAAACTCTTTTTGCTGTTTTTCAGCCATTGCTTTTGCCTCGTTTTTAACTTTGGCAACCAGTTTTCCCGAGTTCTCGGCACCAATACCCAATTTTGCATGAACCATAGTATTATCAACTTTTGTAGTTGAAATATACCAATCCCCCACATTCTGGTCACGCATCGTAATCGCATCTACCGGGCAAACTTTTTCGCAGTACCCACATCCTTCACAATCCAGTTTTTTTACCACATGCCGGTTATTGATTACCGGAATTGCATCAAATCTGCATTTTTCGGCACACAAGCCACATTGTGTACATTTCTCAGGATTTATTTCGGCTACCACTCCGCTATAAAAATCTTCTGGCCGGGCAAAATCGGGTTTCATCAACAAATGCATATCCGCAGCATCTACATCACAATCGGCAACAACAACGTCCTTTCCTCCTAAGTATCCAAAAGAAGCCGTAACTGATGTTTTTCCTGTTCCTCCTTTGCCTGATATAACAACTATTTCTTTCATCGTTCTATATCCTCTTTAATATAATTACTGATTTTTGAAAGCTCATTCCTAAATTCAGGAACTTGTTCGAAAATTAATTCTCCTCGCGAATAAATCTCGGCAATCTGTCTAAGATTAGGGATTTTCGCAATAATCGGAATGTCATTTTCTCTACAGTAATCCAACACTTTTTCATCACCCAGCCCCCAACGATTAATTACCACGGCAAATGATTTGCGGAGTTCATTAACCGTTTCCACGGCAAGTTTTAAATCGTGTAATCCAAAAGGAGTAGGTTCTGTTACCAGGATTATAAAGTCTGCGTCTTTGGTAGCTTCAATTACCGGACAGGATGTGCCGGGTGGAGAGTCATAAATTTTTAAGGTATTATCATCAAAATTATCTTCGACATACTGAATAGTTTGCCCAATTAAAGGTACGGCCTGCTCTTGCCCAATGTCCAGATGGCTTTCAATAAAATCGATATTATCTGCTGAGTAGTGCTTTAATTCACCCATTCTTTGACTAACCATGGGCAATGAATTGGTAGGGCACAACTCCGAGCATGCATAACAGCTATGGCATAATTCAGGGAAAACCAATATCTGAGGCCCTAATTGAATAATTGCGTGAAAGTTGCAATTTTTCTGGCATTCGCCACAAAGGGTACATGTTTCCTCTTTCCATTCAGGAATCATTTTATATTTGGTTTCCTCATTCTTTATTTTTTCCTTAATAAACAACCCGGAGTTGGGTTCTTCAACATCCAGGTCGGTTAATACAACAGGTTCTGTTTTCGATAAAAAAGCAGCAAGGTTGGCAGACAGGGTTGTTTTTCCTGTACCGCCTTTCCCGCTTGCAATAGCAATTTTCATTACTTATTTCTTGTTTTAGTGGTCACACAAATTCTGGCCGGTTTGTAACTGATTTTCCAGATAATGTTCAACCAACTCTGTTGGAGTACCTCCCTGAACACCCATACATACTTCTATGTTATTTTGAGCAAACAAGTCCTGGGCACGTTGTCCTATTCCTCCTGCAATAATTATATGCACTCCATGGTCGGCTAAAAATTTCGGATACACTCCGGGTTGATGGACCGGAGGCGTAATAAATTCTTGGTTTACCACCTTGTTATCTTCTACATCAACAATGGCAAATTTCTCACAATGCCCAAAATGAGGCGTTATTTGCTCATTAAGGGTCGGAATCGCAAATTTCTTTTTCATGTTTCTTTTTAATTAGTTTTAGTTCTTACTTATTTTTATTTAACAACTCTTCTCTTATCATGGTATGCCCGCATTGAGGACATTTAATGGAGGTGCACTTAACCCCTTGTTGATGGAGGATTTTCTCACCGCATTTTGCACAAACGCAATATCCTCCGGGCCCAAAGGCTCCGCCTTTATTTCGTCCCTGACGAAGATTGCCTGAGCCACCTCCTTTTCCTTTACCTAATCCTTTTCCTTGATTCATAACCAATCATTTTAAAATTTTAAAAAAAGCCATTAGCAAGCTATTTGCATCCATTGTAGCAGATTAACATATTTCAACAAGCTAATGGCTTTTAATCAATCAACTAACCAAGGTGCTTCAATTCAGCTTCCAATCCATTGATTTGATTTTTTAAATACTCAATTTCACCTTCAATGGACCTTTTTCTGTTTTGTTTAGCATCTTCAGTATTTTGGCCAAAGCCAAAATTTGCAAAGCGGGAAAAACCGCCTCTTCGTCCCTGGCCTCCGCGAAAACCACGTGCCAGTCCTCTGCTGAATGTACCTGTAGCATATTTGGCAAATTCATTACCTGAACAAAAACCCATTCCGCGTCCTGTCATTGAACCTTGTCCTAACGGGCCTGTTCTATCTCTTCCTGGCATAATTACCTCCTCTTTTTTGGTTTCTATTTGTACAACATTTACCATGGCCAAATCCACCAGCTAAATTTAAAAGCCGTTTTGAGTGGCACGAAGGACATTCTAAAACATCATCATTAAATGTTGTTCTGAACATATGCCCGCAATCCAAACATTTAATAATATTGTTTTTAAAATGAATATTTCCACCTTCAATTTCCAGTATTTTACCGCCAATAATAAAATCAGCGATTTTTTTCCGGGCTTTTTCTATAAGCCGGGTAAACGTTGGCCGGGAAATCTCCATCTCCTCCGCAGCCTCTTGTTGTGAAAAACCCATTTGGTCGGCTAAACGAAAAGCCTCAAATTCATCTAACGATAAAATGACAGACTCCAGTTCAGCTCCTTTAACACCAATAGGTTTAAAACTCTTAAAAACCGGTGGCTCAAATACTAATCGATTATTTTTTGGTCTTGGCATATTTTTATAACTAAATTCTGTACAAATATAATGAACATATGTTCATAATGCAAATAATTTTTGTATATATTTGTAAAAAATTTAACCATGGATATTGAAAAACAAAAAATAAAAGCAGAAACCAGGCAGGTTAAAGTTGTTTTTAAAAATTTAATAAACGACCATAACACCTTGTTTGGTGGAATTGCCCTACAATGGATGGATGAAGTTGCGTATATAACAGCCACCCGTTTTTGTCGAAAAAAAGTTGTAACCGTATCAACCGGCAAAATCGATTTTAAAAAACCCATCCCGTATGGAACAATTGCTGAACTTATTGGTTCTATCGAAAAAGCTGGTACAGTAAAACTGGAAATTAATGTAAAAATCTTTATTGAAGAGAAATATACTGATACAAGAACATTAGCTGTTGAAGGAAATTTTATTTTTGCTGCAGTAGATGATAACAATCTGCCAGTCAGGCTTTTTGACTAACAAACAGATGCATTTGAAACAGCTTTAGGATAACTAAATTGGAAAGACTATTTAACTAATTTACCTTTTTTCTATTATACAAATCTACACAATCACACTAAAAAATTACATCCAAACTTACCAATTCATCTTCCCAGCATGATCAGCAAATTGTCCGGGAGCTTTTTATTAATATCCTCAAAGTCGAATAAATATTAATATTAAAGTTTAAGTAAATATAAAAAACCTAATTACTATATTGTTTTATTCATTTCTTTTCCTTAGATGAAAAGAAACGAATCACAGAAAAATCAAGGACAAACGATGCTTCAGCCCGCTCTTGCCTTTGAATGAAATAGTAAACCGATGTAGGTCAAACCCCCATCGGCACAATTTCTATTCAAAAGCAATTCACCCAACCCCATGGCTCGCCATTTGTCCAGGCAGCCCCTCAAAACTAAAGTTTCTATATATTTAAAAAATAAGTTGAATTATTCAATAAATTCATAAATATTTAGTAATAAAAAAAGTGCTTTCAAATTATAAGTTATAAACCTCTAAAGAAAAATTACTAATTAACGTTAATAAATAACACCGGAACCAATCAGTTCATCTTCATTATACCATGCGGCGAATTGGCCGGAGGCGATTCCTCGCTGTGGTTTCTCAAACAGAATATAAATCCCTTCAGGTTTAATAACTAATTTAGCCTTTTGTAAAGGCTGACGATACCTCACCCTTACTAAGTATTCTTTTGAATCATTCACCGTTAATTTTAAATCTTCACGAATCCAGTGCACCTCATCCAGGGCAATAAACAACCCTTTCCGATACAATCCCGGATGGTTATCGCCTTTGCCGACATAAACAATATTCTTATCAACATCAATGGAAATGACATACATAGGCTTGCCCGTACCACCAATGTTCAAACCTTTGCGCTGCCCGATGGTATAAAAATGGGCTCCACGATGCTTTGCCAACAGTTTCCCATCTTCTCTTCGGTATTTATAGGCTTTAGCTATTTCTTTTACATCATCAGAAGTTTCTTTATCAGTATAGTAAGTTTCAGGAATCTCCATAATATCTCCCTCGTTAGCCTGTAACTGTTGCTGTAAGAAAGTAGGTAAATCCACTTTCCCAACAAAACATATTCCTTGCGAATCTTTGCGGGTGGCTGTTGCCAAACCTTGTTCATCGGCAATTTTACGTACTTCTGGTTTTAACAGTTCACCCACAGGGAACAGTGCCCGCGAAATTTGTGACTGACTAAGCTGGCACAAAAAGTAACTTTGGTCTTTGTTCGGGTCTTTCCCAGCCAATAAACGATAAACCGGTTTATTATTTTTAATTATAGTTTCTTTCCGGCAGTAATGGCCGGTAGCGACATAATCGGCTCCCTGTTTTAGTGCTTCATCAATAAATAAATCAAATTTTATTTCACGGTTGCAAAGTACATCAGGATTGGGCGTACGCCCACGCTCATACTCAGCAAACATATAATCCACTACACGTTCTTTGTATTGATTGCTTAAATCCAGGGTATGTAAAGGGATATCTAATTTTTTACAAACCATTTCAGCAAAAAGCAAATCATCCTCCCAGGTGCAATTGCTGGTGAGTGTAACTGAACTGTCATCCCAGTTTTTCATAAACAATCCTATTACTTCATATCCTTGTTGTTTTAAAAGATAAGCAGCAACACTTGAGTCCACTCCTCCCGACATTCCTACAACCACTTTTTTCATCACAAGCCCAATTTAAGATTTTCGGATGCAAAGATATTTATTTTGAATTAAACAATCTAAAATTATCGTTTGATGTTATGCCAAACTACTCTTAAATTGTTTTTTTTAAGTCGTTTGGATAAATAATCAGCACATCCAAATCTGTTGATAATATAATTCTGATATGGGAAATATTTTAAGTAATTTTATCCTGTAAACAGATTTTAATATGTCAAAACTCACCATTTACAAAGCATCTGCCGGCTCAGGAAAAACATTCAGGTTAACCGCCGAATATTTAAAAATTTTATTTTCCAATCAGTGGAACTATAAACGAATTCTGGCCGTAACTTTTACCAATAAGGCCACAGCCGAGATGAAAAGCCGTATTATTCGTGAACTTTACAAATTGTCCAAAAAAGAACCATCGCCCTATCTCGAAATCATTAAAAACGATTTAAACATCCCGGAACAAACGATACAGCAAAAAGCAAAGCAATCATTATCGCTGTTACTTCACGATTACTCAAAATTTTCGGTAAGCACGATTGACAAGTTTTTCCAAAAAATTATCCGCTCCTTTACCCACGAAGTAGGAATCCAGCCTGGTTACAGCGTTGAATTAAATCAATCGGAAATATTGTCGCTCGTAGTTGATAAGCTACTGATGGATATTGGAGAAAATAAAGCATTGCGGGAGCTAACCTCATCATTAGCTGAAAATAAAATTAAACAAGGAAAAACATGGGACTTTAAAAAAGATATTTTAAACCTGGCCCGTGAAATTTTTAAAGAAGAATTTAAGGCTTTTGATATTCAGCTCACTAAAAAATTCGGTGATAAAAATTTTGTTAAAGATTATATTACCCAACTACAAACTATAAAAGCCAGGTTTGAAAATCAATTAAAAAAACTTGCGAAAGAGGCGCTTGCGCTCATTGAGGCAAAGGGATTGGCTACCGAAGATTTTAAGTATAACAAATCGAGTGTTCCCAACTATTTTAATAAAATCATACAGCAAAATATATTTGAGTTAAAACCCAGAACCTTAAAAGGAACGGAAGGATATAGCGAGTGGATAACCAAGGCCAGCACCAAAAAAGAAACGCTTGAGCATGTTTTGGATAATGGCCTGTTTAAACTGTTCCGCGAAATGGTAAGCTATCATCAGAACAACGAGAAGGAATACCTTACCACGATTGAAATTCTTAAGTTTATACATACCCTGGGTATTTTAACAGATATCTCTACAAAGCTACACCGGTACTGCGAAGAACATAATATCTTTCTGATTTCTGATGCTTCAAAATTGCTTCAGGTCATCATCGATAATAATGATGCTCCTTTTATTTACGAAAAAACAGGGAGTATTTACCGCTTTTTTATGATGGATGAATTTCAGGATACCTCAAAAATTCAATGGGAGAATTTCAAACCTTTAATTGGCAATAGCCTGGCCCAGGGAAGTCCCAACCTGGTGGTGGGTGATGTTAAACAATCCATTTACCGTTGGCGTAACAGTGACTGGGAAATATTATCCGAAAAAATCGAGCAGGACTTTACACAGTATCAACCCAGGGTAATTACTCTCAACAACAATTGGCGGAGTAAAAAAAATATTATCAGTTTTAATAACTCGGTTTTTTATTATTCATCCAACATATTGCAACAACATCTTAATCAGGAATTTGAACAAGCAAGCAGCTCCGAAAATCCATACCAACATAAGATTACTGAAGCCTACCATGATGTAATTCAGCATACACCGGCAAATAACAAAGATGGTGGATATATTTATCATGCTTTTATAGATGAAAAGGGAGAAAATTCGAAAGAGGAAGAAATAATTTCACAGGTAATTCATAAAATTGAATTATTACAAGATAAAGGTTATGCCCTTAAAGATATTGCGGTATTAGTACGTAAAAGAGATGAAGGACAAAAAATTGCCAATGCCCTTATCGATTACAAAAATAACCACTCATCGGAATACAGGTATGATTTTATTTCTAACGATTCGCTCTTTATTTCCAATGCTTCAGTTACCCGGTTTATACTGGCTGTTTTGGAGTATCTGTTAAATGATGAAGATACCATAAACGGCGCATTCTTAACTTATGAATATCATCAGTACCTTAAAAATGAAAGGGCAGACAGCCGCCAGCTTCACCATTTATTCAAAAAAAACACCAATAAAAACAACCATGCCTATTCAATTTTTCCTGATGGTTTTAGTGATTCTGCCGAACAGCTTAAGCAGTTACCTATTTATGAATTGATTGACAAAATCATTAAAATTTTTAATTTAAACGAAGTACAAACCGAGCTGCCCTACCTTAAAGCTTTTATGGACATGGTATTGGAATTCAGCAAAACAAAAACATCGGATATTCACTCTTTTATCAGCTGGTGGAATGAAGAAGGCCATAAAAATACCCTTTCGGTCTCGGAAAATCAGGATGCAATCCGGATTATTACCATCCATTCAGCAAAAGGACTTGAGTTTAAAAATGTTATTATTCCATTCTGTAACTGGAAACTTGACCACAACGCAACACAAACAAATATCCTTTGGTGCAAAACAGAAACCATTCCTTTTAACCAGCTGGATATCATTCCCGTACAGTATTCTCAAAAATTACTAAAGACGGTATTCAAAGAACATTACCTGGATGAAAAATTCCACGTGTTTGTTGACAACCTAAACTTGCTGTATGTTGCGTTTACCCGTGCAGAAGAGAATTTATTTGTTTTCTCGCCGGCAAATGAGAAAGATACTATTAAAGATGTTGGCAGCTTATTGAATTTCACTTATCAAAATTATCAAAACTATAGCATTGAAGGCAAACAGCTTATTGAACTAAACCAAAAAACCGAAAAGGGCAATATTTTTGAATATGGCACACTGGAACAAACAACTCAAGAAGAGAGCATTTATAATGAAATAAAAATCGAATCGTACGAATCGTATGACATTAAAAATAAGCTACGGTTAAAATTACATGACCACTCCTTTTTTACCGGCAAAGAAAGTGGTGCTTTTCAACGGGTAAACCACGGTAAAGTGATGCACGAAATTTTTGAACATATTGAAACCGAAAGCGATATCCCAAAAGCTTTAGAAAGGCTGCTTTTCGAAGGGAAAATATCGAATTCGGAAAAAGAAGAAATTACCCGGCAAATTCATGAAGTTTTAAAAAATCAACAAATAAAGGATTGGTTTAGCAACCAATGGAATGTAAAAACCGAAGCAGAAATCATCCTTCCCGGAGGTAAGAAAGCCCGCCCTGACAGGGTGATTTATAATCAGGAAAAAACAGTG
Organism: Bacteroidota bacterium; assembly: GCA_034189025.1. Classification (GTDB taxonomy): domain Bacteria; phylum Bacteroidota; class Bacteroidia; order Bacteroidales; family UBA12077; genus UBA12077. The sequence continues at coordinate 418 of JAXHVS010000045.1, read as the reverse complement.
GTGATTGATTACAAATTTGGCGAGCAGCAAGAAGAGAAACATAAAAAACAGGTAAAATCCTATATGGAAATGTTACAAAAAATGGGCGATACTAATGTTGAAGGATATTTGTGGTATGTGGATTTGGGCAACATAGTTGCAGTTGAATAGTACCGTCCCTACAGGACGGGGGAAAGGGTACTGATTTTACATTTACCGATATTTTGTGCCTAACGGCACTAAAAATTTTTAGAAAGTGGTGAAGAATAAAACTTTTTATTTGCTGATATTTAGTGTCTAAATCACTCAATAATTTAAAAACAATTGTTAAAAAATATTAGCCTTTATCCTTTAGAAATGAGAGGCCGGTAAGAAAATAACAAAATAAAAATCCATCCTGTAGAGACGGGAGAAATAAATTATCTTTTATAATCAATAA
>JAXHVS010000044.1:0-3589 GCA_034189025.1 Bacteroidota bacterium | reverse complement strand
CCTAACATTGTCAATCCAGCTTTCACCGACTTTTCATTAATAATTTCTTTAAGGCTCATCCCTTCATCTATATCAACAAATTCAACATTCCCCAGTGAGATAGGCAATCGTCCGGTCTTTACAAGTTCTAACAAATGGTCTGTTGCTTCATCGTATTTCCCTTTACGCCGTACATTAAAAATTTTAATCTTTGCCCCTTTCCAATCCGGATGTCCTAAAATAATATAACTTAATAAAACCATTAAATTTAAGTTCTTTTCATCCACCCTGCGCACCCATATATGGATACCTTCTTTATAATTAACCCCTCTGTTTGAACCACCAAGGATACACACATCGTAATTACCGGAATGTACTAAAGAAAAATTTTCAACGATTTGCCCGAGATTCCTGGGATCTTTCTTATCATATTCAAATAATATCATATTATTTTCAAGCCCTGAAATTCCGGGTAATTGAATAATTTGAGCTATGGCAGATGTATAGGATGGAGAAACAATCGTATCAACATACACATGGCTTTTCCTGGATTCGGCACGCTCAATCAATAAATCTAAGGCTTGTTTGGCTTCTTCGTAAGTCGCCTTGCTGTAATAACCCTTAATATATTGAATATATGTACCAAAACCATATTTATATGACAACCATGTTAATAACCGGAAAGCATTATCTCTGTCGGAACTTGCCTCAGTAACACAAACAGCTGAAGGATGCCACTGTTCTTTTTTATTAATATTATGATTTTTTTGAAGATAAACCTGCAAATTACGGTTTATTTGGAACAACGCACTTCGAAAAATCGATTCAAGGCCCTGCCGGTCTTTATGATAATGGCTAATATATATATACAGTATTACCATAAAAATAATGGATAATATAGCATATAACGAATCCATTTTAAACATTAGGTAAACCGAGAATACAAATCCAATAAGCGATAAAACCCAATGCGAACGGAAAGTGGGCCTGTATGATGGAGAAGAACCAAAATGATTTAAAAAAGATATCAAACACAATGAACCATAAGTAACCATAAAAAACATGGAAATAATACGTGCTACGGCATTAACATCGCCCAGAGCAACAAATACAAAAGCAATTAATATTGTAATAACAGAAGCATTGAAAGGTTCATTCGAGTTTCCTTTCCCCTTAGCCATGATTCGATTAAAACGTTGAAAAGGGAACGTCCTGTCCACTCCTAAAGCCTGTAGAGTACGCGGGGCAACCATAACAGAACCTAACGCAGAGGAAATGGTTGAAGCTGCTAATCCCAAAGGAATAAAAAACTTTCCCCATAATGCAATATCAGCCATGATGAGCTGATTGTTTATTAAATCTTCGGGTGAAGCCGACCTTATCAATTTTAATATAATAAATAAATAAATTACTATACCTGATAATGTAGCAGCAACTGTACCTAAAGGAATTGATTTTCCAGGATTTTTCAAATCTCCCGACAATCCTACACCAGCTGTCATTCCGGTAAATGCAGGGAAAATTATAGCAAAAACAAAGAAAAAATCATCCATATTACGCATTGGTTTACCTGTAATTCCAGCTTGCGCAGTTTCCGAATAAGGTGTTTTACCAATAAAAAATAAAATAAGGGAAAAAAACAAAATGGCTACAACAACATATAAAGCTTTAACTCCCAAGTTAGCACCTTTACGCAAGATAAGTAAAGCAAGCAAACCCATTGCCGGAATACTTATTACCTGACGAGGAAGGTTTAAGTTATGCACATCACGAGCCCAGTTAAAAACCGGTTCAAATGCTTCGGTAAAAGCAATTACATAAAAAGCCACACTAATAGCCTGGGACATGAATAAAGCAATCCCAATGGTTCCTCCAATATTTAATCCAAACGAACGGGAAATAATAAAATATTCGCCTCCGCCTTCTACTCGTTGGTTAGTAGCAATTTCAGAAATAGCAAATGCCGTAGGAATAGTAACAAAGTGACCGACAATAAGAATGATCAACACACCCAGAGAACCAAGTGTTCCGACAGCAAAACCAAAACGCAAAAATAGTATTGCTCCTAATATAGTAGATATAGCAGTAAAAAATACAGGTGCAGTGCCAAACCCGTTTGTTTTATTATTTTTCATAGGTAGTTTATTACAAAATTTAATGACTAAATTTAGCAATAAAATTTTACGATTACATATTATGAAGATTAATTGTAATAAAAAAAGTCCACTGAATTACAGTGGACATTTAATAAGCTCATTACAAATTATTAACCCAAATACTTCTTAAGAAGTTTATTTTTAGACGAGTGTCTTAACCTTCTTATAGCTTTTTCTTTAATCTGACGAACTCTTTCGCGAGTAAGGCCAAGTTCAACTCCTATTTCTTCTAATGATAATTCTTTACCACCAATACCGTAATAAAACTTAAGTACCAGGCGTTCTTTTTCGGGCAAAATGTTTAAGGTTCGTTCTACCTCTTTAGCTAGCGATTCTACAAGCAATGTATTGTCAGCATTCGGAGAGTCGGTATTTTCCATAACATCCAACAAACTGCCTTCTTCACCTTCAGCAAATGGAGCATCAACGGATAAAGGTTTACCAGAAAGTTGCAATGTATCCTCCACTTTATCTTTTGGTAAGTCAACAAATTCAGCTAATTCATCAGCTGTTGGTGTTCTGTCGAACTGTTGTTCTAGAGTTGAATATGCTTTATGAATTTTATTTAATGATCCCACCTTATTTAAAGGTAGTCTTACAACTCTTGATTGTTCAGCAATAGCTTGTAAAATAGACTGACGAATCCACCAAACAGCATAAGATATAAACTTAAACCCTTTGGTTTCGTCAAAACGTTCTGCTGCTTTTATTAAACCAAGATTCCCTTCATTAATTAAATCCGGTAGGCTTAACCCCTGAAATTGATATTGTTTAGCTACAGAAATAACGAACCTAAGATTAGCTTTGGTTAAACGTTCGAGTGCTGCCCGATCGCCTTTTTTAATTCTTTGTGCCAGTTCTACTTCTTCTTCGGCGGTAATCATCTCCTCTTTTCCTACATCTTGCAAATATTTTTCAAGAGAAGAACTATCACGATTGGTGATAGATTTTGTAATTTTTAATTGTCTCATCTCAGCCTCTCCTTTTCAAACTTTAATAATTCGGCAAATAAAATGGGATTGTTATCAATGATATAAATATGTAGTAAATGTTACTCGTATTAACCCCAAAATTTATAACAATACTAAAAAAAGTGCAAAGAAGCAACTTTTTTTATAATAATAAAAATATTTTAAAATAAATATGTTATTCTTTAACGTTGGTTAGCGGTAAAATGTTTTAAAAATTTCTGATATTTTTCTTTATTTAACTGAAAGGTTGGTGGATTACCAGTTTTTTTTACTAACCCCATATTTCTAAGCTCTAAAATATGCTCAGGCCCGGAAACATTCGATATCTTCATTTTTTGAATAATATGCCCTAACGAGCAAGTACCTTCCTCTTGAAGGATTTTAAGAATTTCCTTTTTAACAGAATCATTATAAATTTGTCTAAATTTGTCTGTGTTTTTAACATTATCTTTATCGTCAACCATGATTGTTTATTTATAATTA
>JAXHVS010000043.1:0-3796 GCA_034189025.1 Bacteroidota bacterium | reverse complement strand
ATTAAGATCATTAAAAATCAACACTTAATAAGCTTTCGGTCAACATCCTTATCTCCTCGTCCAGATAGATTTATAATACTCAATGCATTTTTATTTTTTAACATTTTTACAGCTAAAGCAACAGCATGAGATGATTCAATAGCAGGTATTATACCTTCGAGAGTAGATAAAAGTTTAAATGATTCGATAGCTTCTTTATCTGTAATACAATGATATTCTGCCCTTTCAGCGTCCTTAAGAAAAGCATGTTCGGGGCCAACGCCCGGGTAGTCTAACCCTGCTGCAATAGAATACGTATCGATTGGGTTTCCATTTTCATCCGCCATACAATAAGAGTAGGTTCCCTGAAAAACCATCGGTTTTCCCATTACCAAAGTTGAAGCAGTTCTTCCAGGATAAAGCCCTTCACCACCTCCCTCGGCAGCGAAAATTTTTACGTTTTTATCCTCTAAAAAACCAGAGAAAAGGCCAATGGCATTTGATCCTCCGCCTACACAAGCAAATATTGAATCAGGCAGCTTTCCCTCCTGCTCAATAATTTGTTTCCGCGATTCGGTACCAATAACACTCTGAAAAAAGCGTACCATGGAAGGGTACGGATGTGGGCCAACCGCAGAGCCTAAAATATAAAATGAATCGGGATTTTCAATATAATATTCAAGTGCTGCATCCACAGCATCTTTGAGTGTTCCGGTTCCTCTGCTTGTTGTAATAAACTCTGCTCCTAACAATTTTATCCGGTAAGCATTTAATTGCTGCCGTTCAGCATCGGTTTGACCCATAAAAATTTTACATTTCATGCCAAACATAGCAGCGGCCGTAGCAGTCGCTACGCCATGCTGGCCTGCACCAGTCTCGGCAATAATTTCTTTTGCACCCATAAATTTTGCCACTAAAATCTGGCCTATAGTATTATTTATTTTATGCGCCCCGGTATGATTTAAATCTTCACGCTTTAAATAAATTCTGCTGCCCACATATTCTGAAAGACGTTGGGCAAAATATAAAGGCGAAGGACGCCCTACATATTGATTTAAATAATAATGAAACTCTTGAATAAAATCATTGTTATCTTTTAACTGCTCAAACACTTCGGATAACTCATTTAATTTAGGTTCTAATGCTGGCGGAACAAACATCCCTCCATAGATTCCAAAATAACCTGATTTATGCGTTGTTTTTAGTGATGATTCTGTATTTTTTAATGCATTTGTATCCATTTCTTTTTATTTTAAAATTCAATTTTTGTTTTTAATTATTTTATTCTTTTCTGTAATTTTTACTATAATTCAAATGACAGCTGTGCCACAGAAATTGAATTCTTCGCCACCAAAAAATATACTGAGTATTACTAATTATCATTTCTCATTTTTTAAACAAAAAAAGCCGCAGGTACTTTCCTGCGGCTTTACAATATTATACATAAGCTTCAGATCACATACCTTTATTCGGATATATCATCATCCACCACCAATTTTTATTTATTCTCTGTATCTTCATTTTCCTTGTTTTAATGAATCAAAAATAGATACATTTTCTCATTTTTCAAAATAAAATTAAACAATATCTTTTAATAACATAGTTCCTTTGGTATTTTGTATAGCCAAATCAAAATCGTTAAGTAATTTTTTAATTTGATCTTTCTCTTTTGAATCAGCTGCTAAAATTTTATCTACTCCATTATGATCAATAGCATTCAGAATATAGCTTACGGTTATTTTATTAATATCCTGCGCCGGTTGATAGGCTTTTTCTTTATATTGTTGAGTAGCCAGTTCGGTAAGAATTTTACTTTCTCTAAGCACAAAAAGGATATTCCGCACTAAACGGATAGGAATTTCTAATGTTTGACTTATCTCTTTATCGGTTAAAGGTTTATCTCCATGTTCAAAGCGCTTAACAATTAATCGGGCTACCATTAAAGTTAATACCCGTTGGCTAAATAAACTCAGGTTTTGAATATCCGGGTCAAATTCGTACTGCTCAACATTTTGTACGGAAAAAGATATTTCTGCTCCGAAAAGTATAATTAACCAACTTATTTGCAGCCACATTAAAAATAACGGAAGAGCGGCAAAACTACCATAAATGGCATTATATTTTGAAACGCCTACCTGGAAATGAATATAAGCCCACTGAACAAAAACAAAAATGGTACCTGCAATAATTCCTGCAATAAAAGCCGATTTAAAATTAACCTTGGTGTTGGGCATCACCATATAAATAATTGTAAGCATCAACCAAAACAAAACATAGGGAATTAATTTAATCAGAAAAAAAATTATCGGGCTTATATACCCTAGTATATCTACCTCTGCCGTTATTCTCACAAGTTGAGTTGATATAAAAACATTGGCACTGGTTGATAAGATTAATAAAATGGGTGCAATAAGCATCATCGAAAGATAATCGCTGAATTTACGAAACCAGACTCGTGGTGTACGTATTTGCCAAATTGCATTAAATGAGCTTTCAATATTTCCCAGCACTTTCATCACGGTCCATATTAATATGGCAATACCGATACCTGCAATTATTCCTCCTTTTGTATTTTCCAAAAAACTGTGTGCGAATCTAATAATCCAGTCCAACACTTCTTGTTGTCCTGAAAAATTTTGTGTAAGTTGATTCTCTAAATATTTATCAAACCCAAATCCTTTCGCAATACCAAAACCCATTGCAACTACCGGAACAACAGACATCATTGAAAAATAAGTCAGGGCTGAGGCTCTTAACCCTAACTTATCTTCTTTGTATCCGCGAAAGGCAAGCAATAAAACCCGTAATTGTTTTATTAAAAGAAGCTTATACTTCGGCATATTTTTAAGAGGAATACGCCAAATATCGACACTAATAAAATCAATAATTTTCTTAAATGACACCATAAAATGAGTATAGTTAATAAACTATAAATTTAAGAAATATATTAAAACTATGGCATATTCCTCTTTAAAATCCCTAAATTTGAAATATAACTAATGATTGAATGAAACAAACTATTGATGATATCAATAAAAAAATTAAACACTGCACACTTTGCCGTTTATACAAAACAAGGCTAAATGCGGTTTGCGGAGAAGGGCCTGTACCATCGAAAATAATGGTTATTGCCCAGGCTCCAGGCAGAACGGAAGATAAAAAAGGTAAAATGTTTATTGGCCCTTCGGGTAAAATTTTTGATAAACTATTAAATTCAGTTAACATAAAACGCGAAAATATTTATATCACCAATTTGTTAAAATGTTTCTTGCCCAATTGCCGAAAACCACGGCGTGATGAGATGAATATCTGTTACCAGAGATATTTGCAAAAAGAGATAGAACTGGTTAAACCGGAAATTATGGTGTCACTGGGATATCATGTAACCAAATTTATTTTTTTACAAAACGGGCTTAAAGTCCCTAATAAAATTGAGTTTAAAAGTACTTTTGGCCAATTATTTACTGCCAAAAACCGGGAAATTGTTCCCTTGCGGCATCCGGCTACCGTGGTACATAACAGCACAAACCTAAAAAAATTATCTGATGAATATACGATATTAAAAACGCTTCAGTCCAAATGCGCGTATTTTGATCAATGCATGATCTCTGAAAAATACAAAAAAGGACTGATTCCTAAAGACCTACTGGATAAATATTGTCATGGCAACTGGAAATGTTGTAACCGATATCATGCTTACAGCAAAGGTTTACATCCGAATGACTCTGTTTTTCCGGAATAATAATTATACTATCTTCCTGTATCTCCAAACCGACGGGCTTAACATTAAAACTCCGTAAATCAGTAAACTAAAAAA
>JAXHVS010000042.1:0-41759 GCA_034189025.1 Bacteroidota bacterium | reverse complement strand
ATAAAACTTGACGAAGATTATATTGAAGCTGACGCTATAAGCTACGTGGAAGAAAATGATAAAACTCAAATAGGGATTGAAATACATTCGGGACAAAACAGGATCGTGCGCCGTATTTTTGAATCGTTGGGATATAAAATAAAAAAATTAGACCGGGTATATTTTGCCGGATTAACCAAAAAAAACCTTCCCAGAGGAAAATGGAGATTTTTAACTCCCTTGGAGATTTCCAACCTGAAAAGAAAATCTTTTAATTAATATTGATGCAGCTTTTTGTTATTCATCTCTATAAATCAGATATGGATTGTAATGTATAAAATGATTATTTTTTTCATCCTGGGTTTATTTTTAGAACAGACTGTTTATTCACAACCCATCCAAGGGCGGGTAGTTGATTTTGAAACCCAAAAACCACTTCCTTTTGTACATGTATTACCAGAAAATACGCAATTGGGGACAACAACCAATATTGATGGTGAATTTAAAATCCAACATATCCAACCCGGACAAAAGATATGTTTTCGATACCTTGGGTACTACCCTGACACTATTGTTATTTACCCTGAAACACAAGAAAAAATTATTATTAAGCTGCATCCCAAAAGCTTTGATTTAGAAGAAATAGTTATCCTGCCAGGAGATAATCCTGCCAACAGGATTATTGAAAAAGTGATTCTAAACCGAAAAATAAACAACCCGGAAAATTTGGAATCGTTTGCTTTAACTTCGTATAACAAAATGTACTTTACCTTTGAAGAAGATGAAGATATTAAGCCTGATTCAAGCATGAAAGAATTGTTGGTAAAGGATTTTGCCAAACATCATCTTTTATTTATTGAAACCATAAACGAAAAAAAATTTTTACATCCAGACCACTATTCAGAAAAAATTATAGCCTCAAGAGTATCTGGATTTAAGGACCCTATCTTTTCATTAATTGCTTCGCAGGTACAAGCTTTTTCTTTTTACAATGATTTTTTTGAAATACTGGATAAACGCTATTTGAACCCAATCAGTAAAAACAGTACTAAAAAATATTTTTTCCTTTTGCAGGATACACTATACAACCATCGTGGCGATAGCATTTTTGTTATTTCATTTCGGCCTAAAAAAGGGAAAAAAATCGATGGGTTACAGGGTTTTTTATATATCAACACTCATAAGTACGCCATTCAGTCGGTGGTTGCACAACCATTGGCAAAAGATCAGGGGATGAAGATTGAAATAACGCAGAACTATGCCTTAATTCATAATAAACACTGGTTTCCTAAAGAGCTAATTACAAAAATCAGCTTTGAAGATGGTTTTGCCTCATCAGATATTGATGGATACAATATGGTTGCCCATGGAACATCGTATATAAAAGATGTACAAATTAATCCGGAATTGAATAAAAATGATTTTGGCCCGGTGGTGGTACGGATTGATAAAAATGCTGGGAACAAAGCAGAAGATTATTGGAGTGCAGAAAGAGCTCAACCTTTACATGAGATTGAAGAAGAAACTTACCGCATAATTGATAGCATAAGCCAGGCTTTTCACCTGGAACAAAAAATTTCCGGCATTGAGGCATTGATGCATGGGAATCTGGCGGTAAAATGTTTCAACATCCCGCTAAATAAAATTTTGGATTACAACGGTTATGAGGGCTTCCGTTTAGGACTAGGGCTTATGACCAATAACAAGATATCACCACACTTTTCTATTGGCGGATATTTTGGTTATGGTTTTAAGGATAAGGGTTGGAAATATGGGGGCGATTTGTTACTTCATTTACATCAAAAAACTGAAAGTAAACTTCATCTCTCATATAGCTATGATGTTAAAGAAAAAGGGGGTTACCGTTTTTTGGAACAACCAGATTTATCATCTTCTGCATTTTATCGAAGATTTATGGTAGATGAAATGGATTTAGAAGAAAAATATGAAGTTTCATTCAGCTTCCTAAGTTTAAAATATCTTAAAACAAACCTGTTTTTTAATCAATCCTTTGTTACCAATACCAACAATTATTTTATGGGTGATATAGTAACTACAGCCACCAGCGAATATGGATTTAACGAAATTGGAATACAATTCCGATATGCTTATAAAGAAAAATTCATCCGGACTCTAAGAGCGAAATATTCGCAGGGTACACGATATCCGGTTTTATATGCCAATATTATTAAAGGAACCCAGTGGTTTAGTGGAGAGTTTGACTATACCAAATATGAAGCAAAAATCTCCCAATCAATAAAAACCAAATCATTGGGAAGTAGCAAGATAACTTTTGTAGGAGGATTAATAGAAGGAAATATCCCTTTAACCAAAATTTATAACGGACATGCGAGTTATCATCCTTTTAGCCTGGAAACCGAAAACAGTTTTGGAACGATGCGAATGAACGAATTTTATGCCGACCGGTTTTTTTCCATCTTCTTAAAACACAATTTTGGAAGCATTTTATGGGAAACCGATAGATTTGCCCCCAAATTTGCCTTAATCAATAATTTTAGTATTGGAAATTTCTCTGGCCATGTAAACCAATATGCTACTTCGGTAAAATCTTTTGAAAAAGGATATTACGAATGCGGATTATTAATCAATGACATTTTATCGCAATCGTTTCTTGGATATGGATTTGGTATATTTTACCGATATGGGCCCTATACTTTCGATAAAACAGCCAACAATTTTGCCTATAAATTAAGTTTATCTATTGGTTTGTAAATCATGCTGTATAACAAAAGAATTATCTAACAGTTTAGCCAAAAAATTCTCTTATCTTTGTATCTAAATTTAAACTTAACTTTATGCCGCACAAATCAGGATTTGTAAACATTATTGGAAATCCGAATGTAGGAAAATCCACCATCATGAACCAGATGGTAGGAGAAAAATTATCGATAATTACACCTAAAGCGCAAACCACACGCCATAGAATTTTAGGCATTGTAAACAGCGACGATTACCAAATTGTTTATTCTGATACCCCAGGAATATTAAAACCAAACTACAAGTTACAGGAAAAAATGATGCGTTTTGTAGGCAGCGCATTCGAAGATGCAGATATTATCCTTTATGTTACCGATGTAGTTGAAAAAATGGATAAAAACCAACAATACATTAACAAATTATCCCAAACGAATGTTCCTGTTTTACTACTGATTAACAAAATAGACCTTTCCAATCAAGAGGACCTTGAAACTTTAGTTGATATATGGAAAAAAATCCTGCCAGAAGCAGAAATTATTCCGGTTTCGGCAACCAAAAATTTTAATCTAGATCAGGTTTTTAAACGTATTCTGGAATTATTGCCCGAAGGGCCAGCTTATTATCCTAAAGATTCGTTAACCGATAAAACCGAACGTTTCTTTGTGTCGGAAATTATCCGCGAAAAAATTTTAAACAATTACCGTAAAGAAATACCATACTCTGTAGAAGTGGAAGTGGAAGAGTTTAAAGAAACCGAAAAAATTTTACGTATTAGAGCAACCATAAATGTAATAAGGCCTTCGCAAAAAGGAATCATTATTGGCCATAAAGGGCTGGCATTAAAAAAAACGGGAACAGAAGCACGTGTGGATATAGAAGACTTTTTTGGGAAGAAGGTATTTCTTGAACTTTTTGTAAAAGTAACTAAGGACTGGAGAGATAAAGAAAAAAATTTAAAAGATTTTGGTTATAATATCTAAATTAATATATTAATGCAAGAGCTCGAGGATAAAACATACAATTTTGCGGTTAAGGGTTTAGGTTTTATAAAAAGTTTGGATAAAATCGATCCTCAGATAAATACCCGTGAATTAAAACAATACACCGGGGCCGTTTCTCTTAAACTTATTGCAGCAATGGATTCAAAAGAAAATGATGATTTTGCCTATAATTTAAGGGAATGCCATAAGAATACCATTAAAACTTTAGAACAATTAAAAAATCTGAACGAAATAAAAGAAAAATATCTGGAAACACAGAAAAATCAGCTTATAGAAGAAGCAGAAGAGATTATTCAGAATCTGGATAAAATCATAGAAAAATTAATTTATTAATACCCAATAAAAAAATGATTGTTGCAATTGTAGGAAGGCCTAATGTAGGCAAATCAACATTATTTAACCGATTAACAGAAACCAAGCAAGCTATTGTTGACGAGACTAGCGGAGTTACTCGCGACAGGTTATACGGCAAGTCCGAATGGGCAGGCAAAGAGTTTTCGGTAATCGATACCGGAGGATATGTGCGTAACTCCGATGATATTTTTGAAGAAGAAATAAGAAAACAAGTAAATATTGCCATTGATGAAGCTAACGTAATCATTTTTTTGGTAGATGTTACCAATGGGATTACCGACCTGGACGAGGCTATGGCCGAAATATTGAGAAAAACTAATAAAAAAGTTTTTTTAGTGGTAAATAAAGTGGATAATAACCAACGAATTATTGAATCCCATGAATTTTATAAACTGGGACTGGGAGACCCTATATGTGTATCGGCAATAAACGGAAGTGGAACAGGAGAACTTCTCGATACAATAGTTACCGAAATTAAAAATGTAAAAAACAACGAGGAAGACGAAGAAGATATTCCTAAATATGCAGTTGTAGGCAGGCCCAATGTGGGTAAATCTTCGTTAGTAAATGCACTTATTGGTGAAGAAAGAAATATTGTAACCCCGATATCAGGAACTACACGCGATTCTATTTATAGCAAGTATAACAAATATGATCATGAATTTTACTTAGTTGATACTGCTGGATTAAGAAAAAAAGGAAAAGTAAACGAAAACCTCGAATATTATTCAATATTACGCTCCATAAGAGCCATAGAAAGAGCAGATGTTTGCTTACTTTTAATTGATGCCACACACGGTATTGAATCCCAAGACCTTAACATTTTGAAACTCATACAAAAAAACAAAAAAGGACTTGTGTTTTTAATTAATAAATGGGATTTAATTGAAAAAGAAAATAATACATCAAAAATTTACAAAGAGCAGGTAAAACAAAAAATTGCCCCTTTTACCGATGTACCCATTATTTTTACTTCGGTAGTAAACAAGCAAAGAATTCATAAAGTTTTAGAAGAGGCGAAAACAGTTTATGATAATCGAAAGAAAAAAATTAGCACCGCTAAACTGAATGAAATAATGCTCGAAGAAATTAAAAATTATCCACCACCTTCGGTTAAGGGGAAGTTTGTAAAGATTAAATACATTACCCAACTAAATACATTTTATCCTGCATTTGCATTTTTCTGTAATCTGCCTCAGTATGTAAAAGAACCCTACAAACGTTTTTTAGAAAACAAACTCCGGCATCATTTTAATTTTACCGGATCGCCTATACAGATTTATATGAGAAAAAAATAACCCTATGAGTACAAAAATTCTATACCTAATCTCCTTCCTAATTTTATTGGCCTCCTGCGAAAAGGAAGATCAATATTCGGATATTCCAGAGATAAAGTATAAAAATTTTACACTGGCTCAAGAAACAGAAAATGGTTTTGAAAATATCATTGGCAGGTTAACGTTTACTTTTACCGATGGAGATGGTGATATTGGCATAGACCCTAATACTGAAGCAGTAGATTACACCCCCACATCAGAAATTTATAACACATTTATCACCAGATTTTATAAAGAAAACAATCAATTTCTCCGTGATACTACCATAACTTATATTATACCTTATATGGAGGGTGGTGAGTATCGCGAATATTTAAAGGGTGAAATTGAAATAAAATTATACTTTACCGATTTTAATTACGATACCTTAAAATTTGATTTTTATATTTACGATCGGGCAAATCATAAGAGCAACACAGAATCTACCCCTGAGATAATTGTTTCCGAATGGATTTAACAATTAGTTTCAATTTTTGTTATTTTATATAATCCTTTGAAAAACAAAAAAATGATTATTACCAAAGATAATAAAATGGCCGATGTAATTCACTTGAATTACAGTACACTTAAGGTTTTAAACCGTTTTGGCATTGAACTGGGTTTTGGCGATAAAACCGTTGAAGATGTTTGTCAACAACATCAGGTTGACCTGGATTTTTTTCTCGAAATTATAAACACCTTTGTAAACGAAGATTATTTCCCTAAAAAGCACCTTCAATCATTTTCAATTACATTAATCAATGATTACTTAAAGAAAACACACGATTATTACCATCAGGTGAAAGTTCCTGAGATAGAATACTTAATGGAGCAAATGGTAAATAATTGTTACACTCAGAAAAGCAATCTTAATTTACTTAAAAAATTTTTTAACGATTATAAACAAGAGTTGTTAAGCCACACCCAACGGGAAGACACAAAAGTTTTTCCATATACCCTGGCTATTGAAAAGGCATATAATGCCAACAAAAAAGACCCGGAAACCATAAAACTCATGGAAGATTATTCGATAGATATATTTGAGAATGAGCATGATAATATTGAAGAAAAATTATTCGACCTGAAAAATATAATTATAAAATATTTACCACAACCTAAGAATTTTCAGCTATGCAATAAACTGCTTAATGAACTTTTTTCGCTTGAACAAGACTTAAATGACCATGCAAGAATAGAAGATAAAGTACTGGTTCCTAAAGTTCGAGCAATGGAAAATGTAATTCGAAAAAGATATTCAGAAAAATAAACCAATGGCTTATATATCTTTTATTATATGCGATCCATCATTCCTGGTAAGAAAAGGGCTGGCTGCAGTTATTTCTAAAATTCCTTCAACCAGAATAATCCATAGCATAGATTCTGAAGACGAAGCCATAAAAATTTTAAAAAATACCGATACAGATTTTATTATTATTAATCCTGAAATTATTCAAAATAGAAAAATTGAAGATGTATTAAAACATGTATGTAAAACCCGTACCATTGCATTAATAAGTAATCCGCATCAGGACTCAATAAATGCACAATTTGCCGAAACGATTAATTACGAGGATACACAAAGTGCTATTTTAAAAAAAATAAACCGTTTAATCGGGCAAAAAGATGCCCATCAGAAAAAGCATAAAAAACAGGACAAAATAAGCAGTAGAGAAGCCAGTATTGTAAAATATATTGCCCTTGGGTATACCAATAAAGAAATTGCCGACAAACTATTTATAAGTACACATACAGTTGTAACTCATAGAAAAAATATAACCCGGAAGTTGGGTATTAAAACCGTTCCGGGTTTAACCATATATGCAATTATCCACAATATCATTAATATTGACGAGACAGAAAGACAGAATAATTAGATTTTAACGCCCATAAACAACACATCATCTACTTGCTGTAACCTGCCACGCCACTCGTCAAAAGTTTTAGCAACATATTCCTGCTGTTCATCTATAGGCTTATCGCATACATCAGCCAACATATTTTTTACCCGATCCATTTTAAACTTCTTCCCTCTTGGGCCGCCAAACTGATCGGGATATCCATCAGAAAACATATATACAATATCGCCTTTATTTAATTGGAAGCCGATATTTTCAAACTGTTTTTCTGCTTTGGGATCTCCACCAATTGATGCTTTGTTTCCACGAACATACTGTAGTTCCTTATTTTTATATAAAATTAATGGGCGCATTGCCGATGAAAATCTCATATAATGCGTATTCACATCAATTTCACAAACAATAATATCCATACCATCGTTGGCACGTTCGGCTTCAACATTTTGATTTAATGTCCCCTGTAATTCGGTATCTAATCTTTTTAATACTTCGGATGGAGAATCAACATCTGATCGTATACAAATATCTTTTATTAAAGTAGTTCCTATCATTGACATAAATGCTCCGGGAACTCCATGCCCTGTAGAGTCGGCACAAACAATTAAAAACTTATCTTTATTTATTTTATCATACCAGTAAAAATCTCCACTCACAATATCGCGGGGCCTGAAATAAACAAATGCTCCAGAAAAATTATCGTTAATGGTTTTTATAGAAGGTAAAATACTTGATTGTATGCGCTGGGCATAATTTATACTATCTGTAATATCACGGTTTTTAATTTCAAGAATTTCTTTTTGCTGAACAACTTCTTTAGTCCTTGCATCAAGTTCTTTTTCCAGATATTCTTGTAATTGTTTTTGTTTTTGTTCTCGATATTTGATGAAAAAATAAATTGCACCAACAATAATTAGAATTGATAAAGTAATAAACCACCAGGTTTTCCATAATGGAGGACGAATGCTAATTTGAATTTCCAAAGGTTTTTCAATACAGTATCCATCAGCATTACATGCTTTTAACATAAATGTATAATTCCCATCCTCAACTCTCGGATAATAAGCTTCTCTGCTTGTAGTCGGCTCACTCCAGTCAATGTCGTAACCATCCAGTTTGTATTGATAAGTAACACCTTCTGGATTACTATAACTTAATCCTACATAACTGATTCTTAATTTATGAATCTGATAGGGTAAATTAATCGGTGAAGAAAAATCTACAGGTTCATCAGAAAATAATATTTCATTAATGGCTACTTTAGGTGGTAGAATATTTTCTCTGTCTTTTGAACTATCATATCTTACCAATCCATTAGTGGTGCCAAAAAATATTACTCCATCATTTTGTTTAAGCACGGCATTAAAATTACAATCACCGGTAATTCCTTTATCCTTATCCAAGATTCCAACTTCATCAGAATGAATATCGATACTACTCATTCCTAAACGATGGCCTACCCATACTTTTCCTTTATCATCGGCAATTAAACTGTAACAATAGTTCGATTTTAGTCCGTTATCGGTAGAAAAATACTTTATCGTATCTTCAATAAATTTAAAAACTCCGTCGCCATAAGTTGCAGCCCAAATATGGCCGTCAACATCCTGGGTAATCGCTATAAATTCTAATTTTACATTCCCTGCAATAGTATACTCATACGAATCGTTTAATACAAAAATGCCGTTACTTTTTGTCCCTATCCAGGTATTATTCTCATTATCAATAAAAATACATTTTATATCATTATGTGGTAAACCCTGAGTGGTATTATAAAGATTTCGTATCCCTGTTTTTAAATCATAAACAAAAACACCATTTTTTGTTCCGATATAAACCTGATGTTCATTCCCTACTATACAATTTACATTATTCTCCAGGGTATTTGAAGAATTATAAACAAGATTTACCTGATTTGTTGAGGAGTTCATTCTGTAAACTCCCGAATTTTGTGTTCCAATCCACAGCCTGTTTTGAGTATCTAAATATAAGCTCGTTATTTTATCCACGGGTAAACCATTCGATTGGTCAATGGTTTCCGTTTGGTTATTTTGTTTATTAATCTTAACAATAACATTTTCGCCACCTAACCATAAATTGGTTTCTGTCTCTTCAAGAGAAAGAACATTCCCTTGCAGGTCCTTTAAATCCTGATATAAAAAAGTAAGTGCTTCGCTTACATAATATGCTAATCCATTACCATAGGTAGCAATCCAAAGATTACCTTCCCAGTCTTGATAAACCTGTTTAATAAAATTGTTTGATAATCCATTTTTTGTAGAATAATTAACAATTTCTTCCGTTTCATTTCCTTCTTCATCCGGATTAATTCGATAAATACCATTTCCAAATGTACTAATCCATAAACTACCATCCCTATCACAGGTAATCGATTGTACATTCTCGTAATCTAAACCATATCGTTCGCCTATATTTACTAATTTGTATGAGTCGAATGTTTCTCCTTTGCTTTCTAAAGCATAAAAACCGGCATCTCCTGTACCTATCCAAAAAATATTAGTGTCCTCAACTTTATCAATTGTTTGAACAGATATATAAGATAGCTCATCAATAGAATACACTTCTTCGAGGTTATTTTCTGTTATTCTGACCAATTGCAACCCATTACTTGTCCCTACAAGTAATTGATTATCACTAATTGTTTTTAGGGTATACACTATTTCATTCTGGAAAGCTTGTTGAAATGAATCAATTTGAAAATTCTCATCTATCCTTATTAATCCATTATTTTGAGAGGCAATCCAAATAATTCCGTTTTTTGTTCCGTCAATATCGGTAATTGAACTATTGAAAATATCATCGGTTTCTAAACGATTAAAATGCATTCCATCATAATAAGTAACTTCACCCGAGTTATGTCCAAACCACAAAATTCCATTATCATCCAGAAACCCAGATGTTACAAATCCGCTGGTAAGTGTATCATCGGCTATACTGACCGTGAATTCAAAACCATTATACCTGCAAAGTCCTTCGCCAGTACCAATCCATAAAAACCCGTTTTTATCTTCGTTTATGGTATAAACAAATGGATGGCTTAATCCTTCTTCGATATTGTATTCTTTAAACTGATATATCTGACCGGAAACAGAACGACCGATAAATAACAGTAAAAGAATAGTTCCGAAAAATCTTAATTTTGATTTAAACATATACAAAAGAGTTTAATCGTTTTTTTTCTTAACCCCAATGGAATATTTATATTTTGGCACACCGCCAATTGGAATAGTGTAAAAGGGTAATAGTTCACCATACTGGTTTTTAACTGAAATTACGACATTATTGTTTTTTACAGGTGGATTTTTTCTTTTAATAAATTGAAAATCCAGGGAGGTACCAATTTCCTCATCTAATATTTTAAATTGATTTTGAGCCCACGTGTCATCGCCTGATACTTTGCATAACAACCCTTGCCTTGCAACAGAAACAACACGAATCATCCCATCGCTATCCCAGTCAAAATTTTTCTGTTCTACCGAAATGGTTCGATCATCAATATAAGGATAGATATGTGATACTTCGTTAGGATCGTTATGCATTCGGAAACTATATTCGTATGCAAAAGCGTTAGCACCTTCGATTCGTATATTTTGAGTTGGCGAAGTACTTACAAAATATCGATACATATTTCCATCATCACCATCAACCCCTTCGCATATAATTTTAAAAATATAGCCTCCATATTTTTTAACTAGTTCTCCCTCGGTAGGGTTAAATGGGCCAAAGGTATACCAGTTATTATCGTATCGTGGATTTTCGCCAAAAACTTTGGTTGCCAGCATATTGCCACTACGGTAATCTCCTACGGGATCAATCCCTTTGGCATCATCATTTTCAAATGCCCCTGTTCCTCCATAAATGGTATAAGATATTTTGGTATCCCAAAAACCATTTATCTCATCGATCTCACCTCCAACCTCGGGATCAAAAACACGGATAAAAATCGGGCTGGTATGTTCTTCGGGAATCACAAAAAAGAATGTTTGCGAAAAATCATCATCACCCCATGATGTTTCTGCTTTGGCCCCAAACGTCATAAGATGAGGAATATTTTCATCCTCGGCTGGTACTGGTTGGGCCAGCAAATAAAGTCCTGCAAATAAAAAAAGTGATGTAATTATTATTTTTTTCATATCTAATCCATTTTAACCAATTAAAAACGCAATATAGGTATAATCTTTTCAAATTAATCGCTTCGTCGTCGATCTTTCCCTTGTCCTATAACCACAATATTCTTATAAACTCCTTGTTTCTCAGAATTACCTTGTCTGTCGGGTTTACTAACAACTCCTAACTGAACAATATAACTTCCCGGAGCCGTATAAATATGTGTAGCTTCAATACCTCCTGTTTTTCGCCCATCTCCAAAATCCCAATAATATCTGGCAATTTCAAAGTCTTTAAGATTTGTTTGCCGTCCGTCGAATTTTACTTCTTGTCCTACCATTACCGTATCGGGAGCATTTATATAAACTTGTTCAATTTTTTCAATTGCCAGATGATAGGTAGCCTGATTAAAATAAACATCACCAGTAATTTCATCAATTACATTCAGTTCGATGGTATAATCACCTTCGCTCTCGAAACAATGTTCCACCTCTTCACCATTTATTTTAGTACCATCGCTAAATACCCATTGGTATTCAAAAGTTGTAGAATCAAGGCTTTGTGCTCCTTCTTCGTAAAAAACATAACAAAAGTCGTTTTCTTGCATCTTGTAAATATTCTCAAACATTGGGTATAACGGTGCAAATGAGTATATATCATCAGACATTCTCGATCTATCGGAACTATATAACCCACTCTTTTGAAAAGCATCA
The DNA here is from genome assembly GCA_034189025.1 of Bacteroidota bacterium. Classification (GTDB taxonomy): domain Bacteria; phylum Bacteroidota; class Bacteroidia; order Bacteroidales; family UBA12077; genus UBA12077. The sequence continues at coordinate 29,697 of JAXHVS010000042.1, read as the reverse complement.
ATTATTAAGCCAAAATCATTATACCTGGAGTTTATGGGAGTGCCCATACCAATAGGTTTATGCCATTGGCCATTTACTTTTTCCGAATAAAAAATATCTAACCGTCCCTCTCCTTCATGTCCGTCCGAAGAAAAGTACAATCTGCCCGAACTATGGATAAACGGGAAAAACTCATTTTCATCTGTATTAATTTGATGCCCAAGATTTTGAGGCTCTCCCCAATTACTCCCTTCTAATTCACAAACATAAATATCGGTACCCCCATATCCACCTTCCATATCGGAAACAAAATATAAACTTTGACCGTCTTCGCTTAATGAAGGGTGGGCTACACTATAATCAGGGCTATTATATTTAAAAGGAGTTGGTTGACTCCATCCTCCCCGATAACGGCTGAACTTAGAAAAATAAATTCCCAGGTTATTGTGTCGGTCAATCGAATTACCAATTTTCTTATTAATATTTATATTTCGGGTAAAATATATTTCTGAGCCTGTACTATTGAAAGTGGCAGGCCCCACATTAAAATTACTTTTAAATGATTTTTCAAAAATCTCGGGTTTACCCCATTCATCTCTTCCCTCCTCTACCCTGTATAAGTCATATAAAGGAAGGCCTTCCCGCTCGTCGAGAAAGGTAAGAAAAATTGAATTTTTACGATTGGAGCAAAAAACAATATCACCACGAAAATAAACCGGTGCAAATTCATCGTATTTATCGGTATTGAAAGGCAACTGGCTAATAGAATAATCCTGTGCTTTTAAGGGTGAAAAAAAGCCCAAAAGCAAAATAAAAAATCCTATGTGTTTAATTTTTTTCATCTTAAAAATATCTCGGGCTTACCGCTCTAATTCTATATTTAAAATCATATCGTAAAATAAGTTCCATCGAACCTTTGGTTTGTCCAGCCAACTCTCCTATGGATAAATCGTAAGCACCACCTAAACGAATTTGCTCATTAACCTGATATTCTGCCGTAATTATAAACTCATTTGTATGCCTGTACGAGCCACCAAACCACAATACATTAGCAAAAATAAAACTACCTCCGGCATCTATCAAAAAAGTATTATTTAAACGATAGCGTAACATGAATGATGGTTTAAACTTAATCCGATCGGAATTTCCGATAAGCACACCGGCAGAAACCAGAAAATCATAATTCTCCGGATCAGATTGCATCACTTTGTCGCTGGCTCTGTACTTATAGGACAACAGCTTGGGGATGGATGCACCGGCAAAAAAACGATCGTTATAATAATAAATGCCTACCCCAAAATTGGGGAGAATCTCTGATTCATTTTCCAATAACATGTCATTATTAACTCCTTCGGGATTGGCACTGATATCCGCAAAATTTCCCTGGTAAAAAGTAGCTCCGGCTTTTAACCCTAACGAAAGCTTGCCTGATCCCACTTTAAACCGGAAAGCATAGTTCCCATAAATCTCGTAGTAATCGGTAACACCAATTTTTTCATGGAAAAGAAATAACCCGGCTGCATTTTTTTCATCCTTAAAAGGAGCATGACTGCTTAAGGTTTGGGTAACCGGCGCTCCTTCAAAGCCCATCCATTGATTACGATACAAAATAATATTACTAAAACATTCGCGGCTTCCGGTATATGCAGGATTTATGGCTAAGCCATTTACTTCGTATTGACTATAAACTGGTTCATATCGCTGACCAATCAATAAATCATCGTCCTGCGAAAAACCTCCAAAAGGAATTAGAATAAATCCCAGCCAAAAAATGATATGTATTATCCAATATCTATCCATTAATGTCTTTTAATAACAATAAATCCTTTATAGGTATCGGTAATTTTCCTATTCGTTTCCTGATTAATATTCACTACCGTTAAAATATAATAATAAGTATCTTCAGGTAAATCGTACCCCTTTTTATTTTTCCCATCCCAACCCGGATTGTTGGAAAAATTATTTCGGCTAAATACTTCTGTTCCCCACCGATTAAAAATTACCAGTTCGTTCTCTTCTGCAAATTCGAGCCCTGTAAATCTCAAGTAATCATTTACCCCATCCCCGTTTGGAGTAAATCCGGTTGGGGTAAATATGGGATTTAAGGTAATATTTACCGTATCGGTAATGATATCGCATACTCCTTTCTCAATAGTCCATAATACCCTGATCCCCGATTGGTTCTCATCGGCCAGCTGTTCTATAAGCGTAACCGTATCATTAGGGTTTATAATTGATCCATACCCTTCTTCAAGGCTCCATGTTGATGTTAATTCACGAACATTGTCCGGATTAATATATGATCCTTTCAGCTCATATTCACGGGTAAAAAATAAGGATGTATCAGGCCCTGCATCCACATCATAAGGGCTTTTGTAAAATGTTAAATTTACTGTTCCAGAATCGGCACATTGCCAGTTTATCTCTTTCCACTGATAGGTGTATACTCCAGCCGTATCAACGGATATATTGGATGTAGGTAGCGCAGGGTCTTCAAAAGTTGTATTTCCGTCTCCATCAAACTGGCTCCATATCCCTTCGCCTAAAGTTGCCAAAGCATCCATCTGATAGGTTAAATCACAAACCTCAATCGAAGAACCCGCATTAGATTGCGGCCACCCATAGGCAAGAATTTTAGTAAGCCCCGACATGTCGGTAGCTAAACAACCATTAGCATCGGAAACTTCCTCGAGGGTATAGTTAAACCATTCGCTCTCGTTGGATGTCGTTGGATTAACTTCATAATCTTTTTCTGATGCATTGATATTATTAATGTTTGTTACATCAATCCCATCAGAAAAAGTAAGGCTATAGGGTGGCTGCCCTGCAGTGATATTAAAATGGAGGATTACATCCCAACCACTACAAATAGTGTCTGCAAAATCATCAATGGTTGCAACAGGTAACGGATGAATATTAACGGTAATAGTATTGCTGGTATCCACACAACAGCTATCCTGTCCGGAACGGACAATACGCCGGAAAAAAGTTTGTTCGGTAAGGGCCGGCGACTGGTAATCTTTGTCTTGCCCACTTTCTGTAATATCAGTCCACAAAGTGCCATCGTCACTTGTAATCCACTGGTAATGATATCCGTTATCTCCACCTTCAGGCACTTCGCCGTTTAATAATTCAGGTTCGGTATTATAGCAGGTATAAATAGTAGAATTATTGGTAATTATATTATTATCAATTGGAGGCAACACATTGATTTTTACCGAGTCGCTGATATCCATACAATCGTCGGATTCCACAATACGGCGGTAATAAGTAGTTTCCACAAGGTTTGGCGGGGCAAAATTCAATCGAGATGAATCTTCAATACTTTCCCAGCTTTGGCCTTCAGGTTTTTTCTGCCAGGTTATTTTAATAGAATCCTGAATCATTAATCCCCCGGTTGGATTATCCCCGGTAATTTCTTCGGGTTGTTGGCCAAAACATATTTCCTGATGGCCGTAAATGGTATTATTTTCAATTGGAGGGAGGCCAATAATTTGTACCTGGCGGCTGGTATCAATGCAGGCACCCGACTGAACCACCCGGCGGATAAAAGTAGTATCCAACACCTCTCCGGGCAGGCAAATGGTATCGTTTAGCTGATCGACGGGATTCCAGCTATTCAGGTCAAAGCTAGACTGCCATAAATAGTTATAAAACCCATCGCCTCCCATTTCAACGGTTGTTCCGGTAATGGTATCGGCAATATTTCCAATACAGGAGATCGTATCATCGGGAAAAATATGATTCCCAACAATCCATTCGTGCACCACAATTCTTATTGGGGCACTAACATCAACAATACCTGCCGATTCAACGATACGACGGTAATAAGTGGTATCGTATAGTGGCCCGGGTTGTAAATCTATTCGTATTGAATCGGCAATGGGGTTCCAGTTGCTACCATCTGAACTTTTTTCCCAGGAGTAAACATAATTTCCATCGCCTCCCCGTGGGTTAGAACCTGAAATAAGGTTGGGCCGATTACCCGAACATACGGCATGGCTTTCGCTGATGGAGTTAAACAAAAATCCGGTAAGGGGAAGTTTGGTGATTATTCTATTAAAACCACCATTCCCATCAGTTGCCCCGTAGGATCCAACAGAAGGTTGATCAGAAACAGATCCTGCATTACCATATAACCCATGATGATATACAACATTTGTACTATTATAATACCGGCCATGGAATATTACACCAGCTCCTCCTCCTCCACCCGGGCCGGAAAGGTTTGCACCTTCGGTATCTCCACCATCGCCACCACTGACCCATAAATCTAATTGTCCCTGTACAGAATCCACATCAAAAACGATGGTTCCTCCGGCACCTCCGCCTGCTCCTGAAGCAGTGGCAACTTCGGAAACATCTTCCCCATCGGCAAATATCTCGTGATTATTCACCACCAAAAATTTACCGATAATAATTACGATACCCCCTCCGTTTCCTCCCCGGGTTGCAAACAAATCTGAAGTATGCGTTCCGGCTCCACCGGCTCCTCCCATATAGATGGTTGAATCATCAATAAAAAAAGACATTCCCTGTCCCTTTAAACCTCCCAGGCCTTCCCAAGGGCCATTACCTGTTTCATTTAAATAATCGGGAGAAGGTCCACAGGTAATAGTGTCCTCTTTGCCTCCATTTCCTCCGGATGCGCCGTTGCCACCACCGCCTCCACCGGCAAAACGAGCATTTCCTCCACCACCTGCATTTCCCCACCGGCTAAGTCCTTTGGCATAGAGCGGGTTATACTCAACCACGCTTTCTCCTTTTCTTCCAACGCTATCCGAAGACTCCGGGAAAAAATACTGATAAAAATAAGCAGAATCGCTCGAAGCACAGACCCCATCACTTAAAACCGGTTCGGCACCACGAAACCCTTTTCCCGAAACATCAATATCGGCTTCCAGGTAGATGGTATCGTTAGCAAACAGCACCAACACACCTCCTTTTTCTCCATCCCAGGGATCGCAGGTAAGGTTACCGGTAACCCTTACATTATTGTAGGAGGGAACACGGATTAACTGTACCTGTCCTCCAACATCGTAATGATTGGCAAGGGCTACCCTCAATACTACCTTATGTTCCGCTTCAATCACATGGTCAATAATAATAATTTCATATTTCCCGGATGAATAAATTTTATGAAAACCGTAAATACTTCCTATGGATTCCCAGTTATTATCTTCAAGCCAGACATCAGCCCCTTTCGCCTGGTAGATCATTACCGTATCGCCATCAGAAAATAGGGAGACACTGTCAACCAGCAGGGTGTCTTTGGAAGAAAAAATGGAATCTACTTTCGAATAAGCATTAATAACTCCGGAAACTTCGGGTTGTGCATATAAGTCGGTTATAAAAACCGTAAAAAGAGAAAAGAGTATAATGAAAAAATATATCCGATTCAAAGCCTAATTTTTTTAAAACTCACCTATCCATAACAAATATATAAATATTTTATATGATTGTTAAAACTTTTTATCAAATAAATACGTAAAATATTAATTGATAAACAAAATTTACTCAGGTTTAAAAGCAGGCAACGTTACATAAAACGAAGTCCCAATATTCAGCTGAGTATCATATCCGATAGCCCCTCCGGAGTTTTCCACAATATTTTTTACAATGGCAAGCCCTAATCCCATACCGCTGGATTTAGTGGTAAAGTTGGGCCTAAATAATTTTTCTTTTAACTCTTCGGGTATTCCTATTCCATTATCCTTAATGGTAATTTTTACAAATTCAGGAATTTGTTCAACCTTAATATCTATAACTCCCTTACGTTTGTTAGGAATAGCTTGTATTGCATTTTGAATAAGATTACTAAAAACAATAAGCACTTGTTCTAAATCGGCATATACATAAAGTTCATGATTCTTATCGTATTGGGTATTAAAATTCACATTATGGGTTCCTTCGAACAGGCTAATAGATTCTTCGAGCTTTTGGATAATATTTACTTTTTGAGCTTTTGCCCGGGGCATCTTGGCAAAATTGGAAAACTCGGTGGCAATTTTCGACAAATTATTGATTTGGCTAATTAATGAATTAGAGAAGCGCTGAATTCGTTGGTCAAAATCGGGATTTTTTTCTTTCCATGCTTTTTGCAAGTACTGAACCGACAATTTCATTGGAGTGAGAGGATTTTTAATTTCGTGGGCAATTTGCTTGGCCATTTCTCGCCATGCTGATTCGCGCTCCGATTTTGCTAATTTTTCGGCATTTTCGGTCAGTTCGCTCACCATCCGATTATATTCTTTGATTAAACTTCCAATTTCATCCTGGCTTTCGTAGTGGATGGGTTCATTTTTTTTGCCCAGGTCAATTGCACGAAATCTTTGCTGAATCAGCCGTAAGGGTTTCGTAATATTATTGGAAACAAAAATGGCAACAATAATCGATAATAGAATAAGGAAAAAATAAATATTTACTACAGCAACAACAATGGTATAATTCTCTTTGCGCAAGGCGCTTTGTTTGGTAAAATAAGGTAAATTTAAATAGGCCAATAATTCGTTATTATCATTTACAAAAGGTACATAGGCTGAATAATAAGTTAATTCACCAATATGTTCTTTATGGATATATTTACCCATTTTTTGAATAACCATACTGCGATAAGCATCAACATTCATCTTCTTACCCATTAAACCCTTTTCAAAAATTTGTGGACGAGAAGAAGCTAATAGATTTCCATTTGTATCATATAAATTGATATCGATATAAAACACACTGGAAAATTTATTCAGCAGATAGGTTAGATAATCGGTATAATCATCATCTAATTCATACTCCCCACCCAGTTTATGTTCCATCTCTACCAATACCGATTGTAATTTTTCACCAATACTCTCGTACAGGTTCCGTTCAAATTGCTTAAAATTATAAACCAGTGTACCCGATCCTACCAAAATTAGTGATAGGAAGAGTAACCCAATCATGGAAACTTTTATTTTGTTTTTAAAATCGTAACGGAAATTTTGTACGTTATGCGGAAATCTTATAATAAAAAAACTAAGGGTATAAAGAATATAATAAAACACAAAAATATACGAAAATGATGCCAGCATATCAATAAAAGTAACTTTAGTATCACTGATTACAATACTGGTTTTATTATCGATTTTATAAATTAAATGCTCGAAGTTATTATCGCTGGTAAAATAAAATTCTTTATTGGTCATCCACTCTTTAGGACAGGTTAATTGGTATGAATATTCACCAGAGCGGGTAATGAGTTGATTGTCTTTATATTTAGCGTACGAATAATTGGCCAATACAGAGGAACGACTCATTTTCTGATCGAGCAATAATTCAGGATAGCCCAATTCCTGACTGACTAATTTAGAATCTAAAGCAATAAATAAGGAAACTTCACTATTCCATTCGGGTTTATTATATACTAGTTTTCCAAAATAACTAATGCGTCCGTTTAAATTGTCGAGAAAATAGAAGTTACTTCCTTTCAGCTTATTCCCTTCTATTTTTACTAAATCTTCAAAAAAAGAATAACAATGAACGACTTCTGTGCTGTTTTCGTAATTAACGGTTAATTCATCATTGGGATTACATACCGAAATTTGAAGGTCGTATTTTCGGAAATATCCACTAAAATAATTCATTTGCAGATACTCTAAAATGGCTCCTTCGTTTTGTATATGCCAGGTCAACAAATCACGAATAACCGTATCCTTTAAAATTTCGGTTTCTAAACTCTCCAAAAGCATTTCAGCCACCTGGTCGTGTTCATTCGCCAAGTTTACTACCAAAACCTTTCGGGTTTCCTGGTCTTTTTGCCGGCTAACAATGGTTATAAATGTTACGGTATATAAGGCAAAAAGTAACAATAAAAACATTTTTATGGCATACGTAAATACCCGTTTTTTTATCCGGATATAAACAATAAAAAAGTAAAAAAATGCGAAAAATACAATTGAAAAAATTTCAAACTTAAAATCTAAAAAAGGAAGAAACAGAGACAAAAAAATGATAAATGGAAAGAAAAAAATAGCAATAGATTTGATGCTAAAATGATTTTGCAAATTACGGGCAAAACAATCGATGAGTAAAAATAAACTAAACGAAAGTAAAACAATAATTACAAATCCTATAAGGCTATAAATGGATAGATCAAAAAACTGATATACATCAAAAGAAATACTTGAATGTAAAATAAGGCTTTTAAATAAAAAGTGTTCCAAAAGGAAAAACCCATACGTTATAAGAATAGATGTAATAAGATATATATACTTTGAAAATTTGCCCGGGGAAAATTTTATTGTAGTTTCTTTATAAATTAACCAGATAATAAATAAAAAAATAACAGCATGCAAAAGCAAATCTCCTAACGAAGGTATAAGCCAGGATATGGCAAATTGATGAGGTTGGAACAGTTCCAAATGATAAAAAACAGAAGGGAATTTATAGGTTAACATCAAAAACCTGAAACCAATTAAAAATCCTGATAGAAGAACAATAACCATGTGTCTCTTTATGGGAGAATAAATTTTAACAATAAGCGAAGAAGTAAAACCAAAGAAAAAGAGCAAAGCCAATAAATAGAAAATAAAAGCTAGATTAATATAGGTATCATGAAACCCTAATTTTGAATTAAAAGTTAAAGAAAACAAATAATTGTTATCATTATCTTTAATGGCATATCCTTCATCCGGATTATTAGTTATATTAAAAGCTGAAGTTAAATCATAAGAAGCATGAAAGTCATTCTGAATAAAATTGTTAGAATAAGAATACTGGTTTTTTATTAAAATTAAGCTAAAAATTGTAATATCGTCAACTTGTTTATGTTTTGATATATACCATCCATTTTCAAGTTGCACCAAATCGTTAAACATTTTCTTTGCTGGCTTAATATTCTCTACCGGAACTAAATTATCCGACCAATATTGAAGGGTATCATTTAGATACCCCAAAAAAACAATACCCTCTTTCTCAAAAAAATCGGGAGGAATTAAATCAGCCGAAGCCATTAAATCTTTAAAACTTCGTGTTTTAATATTTTCAGTTAACAAACCAAGATATTGCTCTGCTTTTTCTATTTTATCAGATACTTCAGTTTGAAAATCTTTAAGTTCTTTGGTTTGGTTTGCTCCATTATAGATATTTAAATTAAAAATAATAGCTACACACAACGAAGCTAAAAATGCAAGAAAATATTTATTACGTATAATATTCATAGTAATATTTACATCAAAAACAAAGCCATTTTTATTTTATTAAAACAACAGGTTTTAAAAGTAATGATTTTTATTGATGATGGTAAGGTTCTCCTTTTAAAATTGTCATAGCGCGATATAATTGTTCTATAAATAATAACCGAATCATTTGATGAGAAAAAGTCATTTTGGATAACGATAATTTAAAATTACTGCGTTTATAAACCGATGCTGAAAAACCATAAGCTCCACCAATAACAAATACCACATTTTTAAAACCGGTAAACATTTGTTTCTCTATCCAACGGGCAAAATTTACTGAAGATAATTCTTTCCCATTCTCATCTAACAATACTACAAAGTCCGAATTTTGTATTTGCTTTAAAATTAATTCTCCTTCTTTTATCTTTTGTTGTTCTATGTCAAGATTTTTTGTTTTTTTTAGATCAGGAATTACTTTCGTTTCGTAAGGCAAATAATGTATCACCCGTTGGTGATAATCATTGAATCCATTGATTATATAATCCTGAACCGTTTTGCCAACCATTAAAAGTTTAACTTTCATGATGTATATTTTGAGAGAATGAATATCAATATACACAAAATGATTAAAATTGGGATTCAAATCATTTTTTTATAATTTTATCCATTGATATTAAATTAACAGTTAAATTAGATTATAATTGGTTCGGTTTTTGCATTGTTATTATGGCAAACTTAAGATATTTTAAAATGAAAACCTTAAAAAAAGCAATTCCTTTAATCATCCTGTTTACACTATTTTTTAATTTAGGTTCATTTTCTTTAAGCCAGGAGATACCCCGTGATATAGCTATCGCTTTTAAAGTGGGAAATGCTGATGAACTTTCCCGTTATTTTAACAATACTATCGAGCTGGTAATTCTTGATAAAGAAGATATTTACAGTAAAGTACAAGCCAAACAAATTATCGATCAATTCTTTTTAGATCACACACCCAAAAGTTTTGAGTTTGTCCACCAGGGTGGAAAAGAAGAATCACAATTCGCCATAGGCAAGCTCGTTACCTTTAATGGAACATTTCGTATTTATTTATTAATCAAACTAAAAAACGATAAATCCTTTATTCATCAGTTAAGAATTGAAACCCAAAATGAATAACGAGATACTTGAGACGATTCTAAAAAATGCCATAACTGAAGATATTGGCGATGGAGATCATTCATCCCTTTCGTGTATTCCTGCCAATGCAGAAGGCAAAGCACAGCTTCTTATCAAACAAGAAGGAATTTTAGCCGGACTGGAAATAGCTAAAGAAGTTTTTAATTTAATTGATCCAACCCTAAAATTTGAACAATTTCAATTTGACGGAAATAACGTTAATCCGGGAGATCGAACTTTTATTATTAGTGGAAAAACCCGATCTATTTTACAAGCCGAAAGGTTAGTTTTAAACATCATGCAACGCATGAGTGGTATTGCAACAACCACCCATGAGTATGTAAAAAAAATAGCTGGTACTAAAGCAAAAATATTAGATACCCGAAAAACAACACCTGGTTTTCGGTATTTAGAAAAGCAAGCCGTAAAAATCGGTGGGGGTGAGAATCATCGGATGGGACTTTATGATATGATTATGCTTAAGGATAATCATGTGGATTTTGCAGGAGGAATTAAACAGGCTATCAAAAAAGCTAACGAGTATCTTCAGCAAGTAAATAAAAATATTAAAATTGAAATTGAAGTTCGAAATATCAACGAATTAAACGAAGTATTAGAAACCGGAAGTGTACATAGAATTATGCTCGATAATTTCTCTCCCGAACAAACAAAAGAGGCGGTTCAATTAATAAACAACCGTTACGAAACCGAATCCTCAGGTGGAATTACACTCAAAAATATACGAGCATATGCCGAAGCCGGAGTTGACTACATTTCGGTAGGAGCATTAACCCATCAAATAAAAAGTTTGGATATGAGTTTAAAAGCTATTTAATTTACATCATTAATTAAATAGTTTTTTTATTAAAAAATGACTGATCACAAAAAAATACATTACAAATTTTTTAATCAAAAAATTCACCATTATAGTTATAAGGCAAAGGAGATTTCTATTCCTGGTTTTAACGGAGTACCTATTTATTACGTGATAAAATTTTTCTTTTCAGGAATAAAAAATGGTTATTTGGCAACCAGGGCATCGGCTATAGCATTTAATTTTGCACTGGCTATATTCCCTACTCTACTTTTTCTATTTACCTTAATTCCCTTTATTCCTGTTCAAAATTTACAAACTGAGATTTTACAATTAATCCATGAATTCTTACCACAAAATGCTTATCGGTATTTAGAATCAACCCTGGTATCTACATTAACCGTAAAAAAAGGAGGTATTTTATCTTTTGGAGCCTTAGCCAGTTTATTTTTCTCTACCAATGCTATTCATGCTTTAATTCAAGCATTTAATAATACATATCATAGTATTGATACCCGAAACTGGACAGCTATTCGCCTGATTTCTACATTGTTGGTTTTTATTTCGTTTATTTTAGTTACAACATCGGTAACCCTAATCATTTTTGGACAAACGGTGCTAACGAAATTGATTGAATTAGGATTGCTCGAAATGGACCTTACCTATTATCTTTTTACTTTTGGAAAATGGATCGTTATAATAGCCATGTTCTTTTTTACGATATCTTTCTTATACTATTTTGCCCCGGCAAAAAAATCAGAATGGAAATTTATCTCAGCAGGATCTACTTTTGCAACCATATTAGCACTTTTAACTTCGCTTGGTTTTTCGTATTTTGTAAATAATTTTGGCCAGTATAATAAATTGTACGGTTCCATTGGAACATTAATGGTTATTTTGTTGTGGTTATATTTTAACTCATTTGCCCTACTTTTAGGATTTGAATTAAATGCCAGCATCAACAATGCAAAACTTAAAAACTCAAATTAAACACCCCTTGCTATGAAAAAGAAATACGACAAAATAAAAAATGAATACCAAAATAAAAAGCTTAGCAAAAAAGATGTTCATGCAGACCCCTTTCAACAATTTGTGCAATGGATGGACGAAGCTATAAAAGCTGAAATTAAAGAACCCACAGCGATGTCGCTGGCAACAACTGGCAAAAATTTATTGCCAACAAACCGAATTGTATTACTTAAAGAGATCCAAAATCAGGGATTTATTTTCTTTACAAATTACGAAAGTAAAAAAGGTTATCAATTGACAGAAAACCCGTATGGCAGTATACTCTTTTTTTGGCCTGAACTGGAAAGACAAATACGTATACAAGGAAGAATAGAAAAAACTTCGAAAGAAATATCGGATAATTATTATCTAACAAGGCCTGCAAAACGAAGAATTGGAGCCTGGGCTTCGCCACAAAGTCAAGAAATTTCTAATCGCAAATACCTGGAGGAATTACAATCGGAATACGAAAAGAAGTTTGAAGGAAAACCTCCACATAGGCCTGATAACTGGGGTGGATTTATATTAATGCCTTATACCTTTGAATTTTGGCAGGGACGTCCTAACAGATTACACGACCGAATTGAGTATTATTTAGACGATAGTGACTGGAAGTTAAGACGCCTTGCACCTTAAAAATTATTGCGAAAAATTTTCAATAAAATTAATATTTTTGTAGCGTAACCATTCAAATCAAATATTATCGCTAAAACAAAATCACATAAAATAGCCGGGCTAAATACTTTTGGTGGAGTTTTTACACCTTCCATCCTTACCATATTAGGAGTAATCATGTACCTCCGTTTTGGGTGGGTGGTAGGAAATGTTGGATTAGTAGGCACCCTTTTAATTGTTACACTTTCCACTTCTATTACATTTTTAACATCCCTCTCAATTGCAGCAATTTCCACCAATACACCCGTTCGTATTGGTGGAGCATATTATATGATTAGCCGATCGTTGGGACTGGAAATTGGTGGTTCAATCGGCATTCCTTTATATTTAGCCCAATCGTTTTCTGTTGCTTTATATGTCATTGGATTTTCGGAAAGTATCGTTACCATATTTCCCGGTTTAGATATTAAGGTGGTAGGAATTATTACTACTTTAGTTTTAGGAACGTTATCTTTATTTTCGACCAAAGCAGCGATAAGGGTACAATTTCTAATACTTGGAATTATTGTAATGTCTCTATTATCATTATTTTTTGGAAGCCCCATAGAAAACTCTCAAATTGAGATGTGGGGCGTGCCTGCGGCTAAATCTGTAGGATTTTGGAAAGTTTTTGCAGTTTTCTTTCCTGCTGTAACCGGAATTATGGCAGGTGTAAACATGTCGGGCGATTTAAAAAACCCTGCTCGCTCTATACCTAAAGGTACTTTTATGGCTATTGGCACGGGATATATTATTTATATGATCCTACCCTTCATATTAGCCAGTCGAGCCGATGCCAAAACACTGGTAGAAAATCCCTTAATCATGCAACAGATTGCTTTTTGGGGTGGAGCAATTCTTTTAGGCGTATGGGGTGCTACCCTTTCAAGTGCTGTTGGCAGTTTATTAGGAGCTCCCAGAGTATTACAGGCTTTAGCCAAAGACCATGTACTACCCAGAGCATTTGCATTTTTGGGTAAAGGTTCTGGGAAAGAACAGATTCCTAGAGGAGCAACCATTTTTACTATTATTATAACGCTTGTTTCGGTATATTTTGGCAACTTAAATGCTATTGCTCCTATACTTACCATGTTTTTTCTTACTACCTACGGAATGCTTAATATAACTGCAGGGATCGAAAAGTTTTTAAATAGCCCCTCATTCCGGCCAAAATTTAACGTTCATTGGATATTTTCTTTTTTAGGGGCCTTTGGATGTATTGCCGTTATGCTTTTAATTAATACCATAGCTACTGTATTTGCTAGTATATTTATTTTACTTGTGTTTTTATGGTTACGACGAAGGCGATTAAAAGCTACTTGGGGAGATGTACGAAGCGGAATGCTTTTACAAATAATAAGATATGCTTTATTACGGTTAAATTCAGAACCCAATCCTAAAAGTTGGCGGCCAAATTTACTTGTTCTTTCCGGAGTACCTACCAAAAGATGGCATCTGATTGATTTTGCCTATGGATTAACCCAGGAAAAAGGTTTAATTACAGTAGCAACAATTCTTAACGAGCAAAAAGTAGAGCAAGAAAAAATTCCATCATACGAGAAACAAATTACCGATTATTTAAATAATAAGAATATCCGGACTCTTGTCAGGGTAATGCGCTCCGAAGATCCCTTTAAAGGGGCAATACAATTAGTAAACTCCTATGGGTTGGGTTCGCTTATTCCCAATACGGTGTTGCTTGGAGATACTGAAGAAGAAACTCATCATCATGCTTACGCCGAAATGATAAGCCACTTTTATAAGGCCAAACGAAATATAATCATTTTACAAGATATTAAACATTTAGGATTTAAATCAAAAAAATCAATTGATATATGGTGGGGAGGATTAAAGGGAAATGGCGCATTGATGATGATTTTAGGGCACTTAATGCAAAATAGCCCTCATTGGCAAAATATAGATATTTGCATTAAAATGGTTGTTCCTAACCAACAGGCATTTAAGGATGCCAATGACAATCTCAGGGATATTATTTCACGGCTTAGGTTACATTTCAAACAAAAAGTAATTGTTGCCAATGAAGAAAATTTTTATGACATCCTAAATAGAGAATCGGCAACAAAAGATTTGGTAATATTAGGGTTAAAAACTCCCGATAAAGATTTCTACAAATACTACGAAAAATTTAAGGCAAATACGAAAAAAATTCCACGAAAGATTTTTGTTTTGGCAGCCCAGGATATTGAATTTTCTGATATCTTAAACTAAAAAAGCACATCCAATCCAGATGTGCTTTTATTCATTTTTTATCTTATTTTTTACTTATTGCCAATGTAAATATTTATTTACCAGCTCTCGTAACTCTTTCTCCTTACCATACAACCTTTCACTTAAATCTTTATCATCAAATGATTTTAAATTTTCAGCAGTTTGTTCTATAAGGCCAGCAGGGAAAATATTATTTTTCTCAAAATGTTGACGTTTTTCAATTAATCTTTCTGCTGATTCCCAGCATGATTGTGGCAGATATTCCAGCTTGTCCAATATATCTTTATGCTCTTCATCAAAGATATTAACACTCATATATAATTTATCGGCTAATTCAAGGGCATTTTTCATCTCGAGTCCATGTTGAGCAGCTACAATAATACCTGCCACATAAAGATATAAATCAGCAGAGCCATCGCCTGAGCGAAGCTCAACCGTTTGTTTGCCCGAAACATAAGGAATGTCTTGTTTTTCTTGAGGATTGGCATCTTTTACCATTCCGGTATCCGAAGTCCATCCTAAGGGTACACGAACCAGCACCGAGCGGTTACTATCGCCCCAACAAATATTGGTAGGAGCTTCCTGATGAGGAACTAACCGCAAATATGAGGTTGGTATTGTATTCCCAAATGCAGTTAACGGAGCAGCTAAATCTAAAATTCCAGCAATCATTTTTTTCGCAGCATCACTTAACTTCCCTTTTTCAATCATAATATTTTTTCCATCTCTCTCCAATAACATATGCACGTGCATGCCACTACCCGCTTTTCCAACCGTAATTTTAGGTGCAAAACTGATATTTACACCATATTCGCTACCTAACATTCTTAAAATCCACTTGGCAATTACAAGCTGGTCTACAGCATCTTGTGGATCAACGGGTAAAAATTCAATTTCTTGTTGCTCATATAGTTTACCTTCGCTAACAAAACTACCTACCTCAGAATGTCCATATTTTGTTTGTCCGCCACACTGAGCAATAAGGCTTAAGGCTTCTTTACGGATATGTCCAAATTTGGTAAATGGGGGTGATTCGTGATATCCTTTTTGATCGATAGACGGATAAAGTTCTTCTACCTCACTAACAACGTAATATTCAAGCTCGCCCATCGCTTTAAAATCGTAACCTGTAAATTTTCGAAACTGTTCATTTGCTTTACGCAAAATATATTCTGGAGAACTTTCTAAAGGCTTCCCATCACGGTTATAAAAGCTACATAAAATATCTAATGTTGGATATTCTGAAAAAGGGTTTACAAATGCGGTTTTAAAACGAGGAACAACGTATAAGTCACTTGATCCTGCCTCGATATACGAAAACAGACTGGAACCGTCTACTCTTTCTCCGCTGGACAAAATATCTTCGAGATGTTGCTTACTGTTAATAACAAAATTTAATGATTTTAATTTTCCATCTTCGCCAACATACCTGAAATTGATCATTTCAATTTCATTCTCTTCAATAAAATAGATAATATCCTGTCGAGTAAATTCCGAAGCAGGTTTCTTTAAAAATTGAACCAAGGGGTTCGGATTCATTCTGATGTCTGATTCTTTCATATTTTTCTCTCTTTTAATGGTGAAAAAAGGACTACTAAACTACTGAGAAAAGTTTAAATATCAATAGTTTGTAATCCTTTTTAAATATGTTATAAAATACAATTATTGATTATCCGCTGATAATCAATAGAAATGTTATGATTTTTCTAAGCTTGCAATTCGATCTTCTATAACTTTGATTTTAGCTTCTGCATCTGCTTGCTTTTGTTTTTCTATATTAACCACATTCTCCGGTGCATTTTTTACAAATCGTTCGTTACTCAGCTTTTTCATTACAGTTTTTAAAAATCCTTTCTGATAGTCTAATTCTTCATTTAACTTTTTTACCTCTTCTTCAACATCTACCAGGCCTCCTAATTCAATATAAAATTCAGCCGATTTTACCATAAAAGAAACAGCATCCTCAATTTTTTGATTGGTTGATTCAATTTTTGAAAGATTGGCCATTTTTACAATACAAGAGTCGTATTGATCTGTGTATTCTCCATTAACCTTAAGTGGTACTACCTCTTTTTGTGGTAAATTATTTTCATTACGTATATTACGAACGGCAGATATAATTTCTTTCACTATTTCAAACGCTTCAATAATATCTTCGTTATACGGTTCCGCTTCGGGCATTTTCTCCACCATAATACTTTGCCCAGTATTCCTTTTTTCCAATAATTGCCATATTTCTTCGGTAATAAATGGCATAAATGGATGCAATAATTTTAGTAAACGGTCAAAAAACTCAATCGTTTGATTATAGGTTTTTCGGTCAATGGGTTTTTTATAAGCTGGTTTTACCAGCTCTAAATACCAGGATGAAAATTCATCCCAAAAAAGTTTATAAACCGCCATTAATGCATCCGATAAACGATATTTTTCATATAAATCGTTGATATTTTCAATTTCAGCGTTTAACCGATGTTTAAACCACTCAACAGATTTAAGGGCATATTCAGGTTGTTCTATTTTTTCATCTACGTTCCAACTTTTCACCAACCGGAAAGCATTCCAAATTTTATTCCCAAAATTTCGTCCCTGTTCAGTTAAACTTTCATCAAAAAGCAAATCGCCACCGGCAGGTGAGCACAATAGCATCCCTACACGTACACCATCAGCTCCATATTTATCCATTAATTCAATAGGATCAGGAGAGTTCCCCAATGATTTGGACATTTTACGACGCAAATGGTCGCGAACAATTCCCGTTAAATAAACATTTTTAAAAGGTTTCTCTCCTTTGTATTCGTAGCCTGCCATAATCATACGAGCTACCCAGAAAAACAGAATTTCCGGTGCAGTAACTAAATCGTTTGTAGGATAGTAATAGTTATAATCTTTATTATCAGGCTCATTAATACCATTAAAAACTGAAATTGGCCATAGCCATGATGAAAACCAGGTATCCAACACATCTTCATCCTGTCGCAGATCATTCAATGATAAATTAGTATTTCCCGTTTTTTCTTTAGCCAATGCTAAAGCTTTTTCTGAAGTTTCTGCTACAACATAACCACCCCCGGGCAAATAATAAGCCGGTATTCGATGCCCCCACCAAAGTTGTCGCGACACACACCAGTCTTTAACATTTTCCATCCAATGTTTATAGGTATTTTTAAATTTCTTAGGATGAAACTGGATATTATCATTCATCACATTTTCCAGTGCTGGTTTAGCCATTTCATCCATTTTACAAAACCATTGCATCGATAATTTCGGTTCAATAACAGCATCGGTACGTTCAGAATAGCCTACATTATTGATATAATCTTCAACCTTTAATATATGTCCTCCTTTTTCTAAATCTTGTACAATCTTTTCTCGGACGATAAATCGATCTTCGCCAATATATAACTGAGCACTTTCATTTAAAGTACCATCATCGTTAAAAATATCAATTGTTTCCAGCTGGTGTTTATCTCCAATTTCATAATCGTTAATATCGTGAGCCGGAGTAATTTTCAGTGCTCCGGTACCAAATTCTTTATCAACATAATCGTCTAAAATAATGGGTACCGATCGATTAACAAGTGGAACAAGTACCTTTTTCCCGTGTAAATGTTTAAACCTTTCATCATCGGGATGCACGCAAACTGCTGTATCGCCCAAAATTGTTTCGGGTCGTGTGGTGGCGATAGTTACATATTCGTCATCCCCGTCGATTTTATATCGTATATAATACAACTTTGAGTTTACCTCCTTATAATTAACTTCCTCGTCGGAAACAGCCGTTTTAGCAACCGGATCCCAATTCACCATCCGAACGCCACGATATATTAATCCTTTATTGTACAAATCAACAAAAACCTTAATCACACTCTCAGACATATCTTCATCCATGGTAAACTTTGTACGTTCCCAGTCGCAAGAGGCTCCCAGCTTTTTCAATTGTTCAAGAATAATTCCTCCATGTTTTTCTTTCCACTCCCAGGCATGTTTTAAAAAATCTTCCCGCGATAAAGTATTTTTATCTATTCCTTTATCTTTTAACTTAGCAACTACCTTTGCCTCTGTGGCTATTGATGCATGGTCGGTACCCGGAACCCAGCAAGCATTTTTACCTTGCATACGTGCTCGGCGAACTAGAATGTCCTGAATAGTATTGTTTAACATATGCCCCATATGTAAGACACCGGTTACATTAGGTGGTGGTATTACAATAGTATAAGGCTCTCTCCCATCCGGTTCAGAATGGAAAAAACGATTATCCATCCAATACTTATACCATTTACTTTCGGTTAATGACGGGTCATATTTTGTGGGAATATCCATTTTAATAATACAATATTTTAAATTTAAACTCAAGTTATTTTGAAAAGTCTGTAAAAATATAAATTAATTCACAAAATCCTTTTTAATAACATGTTTAATTTTGCGAATAAAAAGTAAATTTGTAGTCTATTAATTAAAAAATTATTAAATATTATGAAAAACATAATTTTATCGCTTATAGTTTTTTTAACCACACTGGGAGCTTATTCGCAAGAAGAAATTAATACCAATCAAGACAGTAAAGACTTACCGGAAATTTATTTTGATAAAACAACCCATGATTTTGGAAAAATAAAATATATGGGTGACGGCACTTGCGAGTTTACTTTCAAAAATACAGGAAAAGAACCTTTGCTCCTAACAAATGTTAGAGCTTCGTGTGGATGTACAACTCCAACATGGCCTAAAGAACCGATAAAAAAAGGAAAAAAGGGTACAATAACCGTAAAATACAATACCCGTATTATTGGTAATTTTACTAAATCAATCAGGGTATATTCAAATGCAAAATCATCGCCTGTAACTCTAAAGATTACAGGAACTGTTCAGAAACCTGAAGAAACCAATAAATAATACATTTAAAAATACATCTATTATGCCACAAATATCAGATAAAGGAAAAAAAATGCCAGCATCGCCCATCAGGAAACTGGTACCTTATGCAGAGGAAGCAAAAAGTAAAGGACGTAAGGTTTACCACTTAAATATTGGACAGCCCGATATTCCAACTCCTAAAGTTGCCTTAGAGGCAGTAAAAAATATTACAGCAAAAGTAATTGAATACAGCCACTCGGCTGGGAATGAATCATACCGCAAGGGGTTAGTTAAATATTATAAAAGTGTTAATATTGATGTTAGCCATACAGAAATGTTAATTACAACCGGTGGTTCTGAAGCTATAACTTTTGCATTTTTATCTACATTAAATCCGGGTGATGAAGTAATTGTTCCCGAACCTTTTTATGCTAATTACAACGGATTTGCCGTATCGGCAGGTGTAGTGGTAAAACCTATTACATCATCGATTGAAAATAATTTTGCTTTACCTCCGATCGAAGAGTTCGAAAAATTAATTACTCCCAAAACTAAAGGAATTGTAATTTGTAACCCTAATAACCCTACAGGTTATTTATATTCAGAATCAGAGTTAAAACAATTACAAAAGATAGTTGAAAAATACGATTTATATTTATATTCAGATGAAGTGTATCGTGAATTCTGTTACGATGGCCATACTCATTTTTCTGCCATGCACCTGAAAGGAATCGAGAATAATGTAATTATGATGGACTCTGTTTCGAAACGTTACAGCATGTGTGGAGCACGAGTTGGCGCATTGGTAACAAAAAACAAAGAGGTAATAGCTACTGCCATGAAATTTGCCCAGGCTCGTTTATGCCCGCCATCATTCGGTCAATGGGCTGGCGAAGCGGCATTAAATACACCTAATGAATATTTTGATGAGGTATACAACGAATATATCGAAAGAAGAAACTTTATGGTAGAAGCCTTGAACAAAATAGAAGGTGTTGTTTGCCCTAAACCCAAAGGAGCCTTTTATACAGTAGTAAAATTACCGGTAGACGATACCGATAAATTTGCCCAATGGATTTTGAGTGAATTCGAATATAATAATCAAACCGTTATGATGGCTCCGGCATCAGGATTTTATGCAACACCAGGATTAGGAAAACAAGAAGTACGTATAGCTTATGTATTGAAAAAAGAAGATTTAGCAAAGGCTATGGAAACCCTGGAAGTAGCATTAAAAGAGTATCCCGGAAGAACAATTTAAACGATTATACTAAATACTAAAAATCCGAAGCTAATAAAACTTCGGATTTTTTTATCCACATATCCTCATAAAGCAGCTTGGAAGAATATTGTAGTCGCTAATCTTTAAAATCAGGATAAATCAAATACTTATTACGGATTTTTTTAAATTTTTCAAGTTCAGGTTGCCAGCTTTCGCGGATTTCTTCAGCAGAAAGGCCCTCTATAATTTGTTTATTCAATGTAGAAGACCCTGAAATATTATAAAAAAAGGAATTAAAAAAATTTTCTTTGTCAGTAGAATTTTGATATCCAAAAATCAGCCACTCAAGATTAATCTTTCTTAAAGCAACTAATTGTTCAATATCAATATTTCTTAAATCTACACCATAACATTTCTGATTTTTGTGCTTTGGGTTTTTACTAAACCCATTTATACTTCTTGGTTTATACGTAAATTCAGCATTTTGTAATTCAGGGCCTCCAAAAACCTGAAAGGGAAAATCGGTTCCACGTCCAACATTCAAAGCGGTACCCTCAAAAAAACCTAACGAAGGATAAAGATAAATGGCCAGCATATTCTGTAAATTTGGTGATGGGGGAATGGATAATTGATATAAAGAATCATGTGTATAATTCTTGCAAGTAATAACATCCATATCGCATTTCAATCCATTCTTTAACCAGTTTTCTCCATTAATCATTTGTGCAAACTCTGCAATAGTCATACCATGAACAATAGGGACAGGATGCATGCCTACAAACGATTGATAAGTTGAATCTAATACAGGCCCGTCAATATAGTAACCATTAGGGTTTGGCCTGTCTAAAACAAGCATTTCCACATTATTTTCGGCACAAGCTTCCATTACATAATGCATGGTAGAAATATAGGTGTAAAATCTTACGCCTACATCCTGTAAATCAAAAACAATTATATCAATATTAGCTAAATCTTCATACAAAGGTTTCTTGCTATTTCCATATAAGGATACTACGGGCAATCCGGTTTTTGGATCAATATCATTATCTACTAATTCTCCTGCTTCAACACTTCCTCTCAAACCATGTTCGGGACTAAAAATCTTTTTTACATCAATACCTAAAGCCAACAACGAATCTACCAGATGAGTTCCGTTAATCATTGTTGAATGATTCGCTACAATGGCCACTTTTTTATTTTTTAATAAAGGAATATATTCTTCGGTTTGTTCTGCTCCGGTTTGGATGGCTACTTTCTGGACAGTTTTTTTCTGAGTACAACAACTTTGCCAACTGCATAAAACAATACAGATCAATAAATAAATCGTATTTCTCATCATCCTTGGTTTAATTAAGAGTCCTAAATTAATAATTTTCTTTTCAAATCATAAATTTTAACACCTATACCTAAAAAACGAATGATTATTTTTAACTGTTCCGGTTTATTTTTTAAAATTTTAATTTTACTACATTTGTGAAAACATAAAAATACAGCATTTTGAATACCGAGCTTTTTATTGCTAAACGACTATTAACCGAGAAGAAAGAGAAAAAAGGCATTTCTCAGCCTATTGTTACGATTGCTGTAATTGGTATTTCGCTTGGCCTTGCTGTAATGATTCTGGCTGTTGCTATTGCTTCCGGGTTTAAAAAAGAGATTAGCAATAAATTAATTGGCTTCGGGTCTCACATTCAAATTATTAATTACGACACGAATATCTCTTATGAAACGGTTCCAATAAATAAAGACCAACTCTTTTTTGAGGATGTTAAAAACTTAAAAGGTGTTAAACAAATTCAACAATTTGGAATGAAAGCCGGAATCATAAAGACCAAATCGGAAGATATACATGGTGTTGTTTTAAAAGGTATAGGTTCTGATTTCGACTGGTCTTTTTTTGACCATAATATGGTTGCCGGTAAAACCTTTAGAGTAACCGATACGTCGAAAACTGACCAAATTATAATTTCCGAGCACATTGCTAATTTACTTAAATTAAAACCCGGCGATAAAATTGCAGCCTATTTCATCCAGGAACCACCAAGAATGAGAGTCTTCTCCATTTCAGGTGTTTATAATACTAGCCTGGCTGAATTTGATGAAAAATTCATTCTGGTTGATTTAGGGCATATCCAAAGTTTAAACAATTGGGAAAAAAATCAAATCAGTGGTTACGAAGTAATTATTAATGAATTTAAAGAAATCGATAAAATTACCCGAGATATTCGTGATATTGTAGGATTTCAATTCGACCCTAAGGGAACAAAACTTAAAGTACAAAGTATTAAAGAAAAATATCCGCAAATGTTCGATTGGCTTAATTTAACCGATATGAATGTATGGATTATCTTAATTTTAATGACAGCTGTTGCAGGATTTAACATGGTTTCCGGATTATTAATCTTGATTCTTGAACGTACTAATATGATAGGAATTCTAAAAGCCATGGGCACAAAAAACTGGTCAATACGGAAAATATTTTTATATCAATCAGCATTTTTAATATCCAAAGGATTATTATGGGGAAATATCATCGGAATTGCTATTTGTTTCATCCAATTAAAATTCCAACTTTTCTCCCTTGATCCATCGTCTTATTATCTTGAAGCCGTTCCGATTAATTTAGAACTGTGGCATATTCTGGGATTAAATCTAGGAACACTGGCTATTACCGTATTAATGCTAGTTATTCCATCCTATATTATTTCAAAATTAAGTCCTGAGAAAACCATCCGTTTCGAATAGAAAAATCATGCTTTTGACATCCTAATTGAGGGAAATTTCTTATCTCGCATTTTTTTTACTAATTTAACAGGCATTGAAACCAAATTAATTTGTTTTTAAACAAATATATCACACTAAAAAACAATAAGTTATACATTATGAAAACAAATACATCTGCTGATTCTTCCTCTTTTGACCCTAAACAGAATTATGAAAAAACAAAAAAAGAAATTGGTTATGTAACCAGAAAAAAAGCTAAAAAAACGGATTACGAACGGATAGGGTTTAAATCAGGGTTGGAAGTACATCAACAATTAAATACCAAAGAAAAATTATTTTGTCGATGCCCTGCGGGTATTTATCACAAAGATGACGAATATGATGCAGAAATAATCCGCCATATGCGGCCTACACTTAGCGAGCTAGGAGAATATGACGGAACAGCCTTGATGGAATTTAAAACAAAAAAAGAAATAATTTATCGTATCAATAACGAAACAGCCTGTACATACGAAATAGACGATACTCCTCCCTTCAAAATCAACAAAGAAGCACTTGAGAAAGCATTAGAGATCTCATTACTTTGTAAACTTAACATTGTTGGCGAAGTTCATATTACCCGCAAACAGTATTTAGACGGAAGTATTCCTACCGGTTTTCAACGTACCGCTATTTTGGGTGTAGAAGGAGAAATCCCATTAAAAAACAAAAAAGTAAGATTAATCCAATTAAGCATTGAGGAAGACTCTTGCCGTGAAATTTCCGATATAAGACATACCAGAATTTATAAAACCGACCGGTTAGGGATGCCCTTAATAGAAACGGTTACATATCCTGATATGTTAACCCCTGATGAATTAAAAGAAGCAGCTGAATATATCCGCTTTTTAAACCGAAGTACAGGAAAAGTAAGAACTGGAAGCGGTGCTGGTAGAGAAGATGTAAATGTAAGTTGTAAAGGAGGAACAAGAGTTGAAGTAAAAGGAGTTTCTTACAATAAACTTATCCCGGAGCTTTCGCATAATGAAGCTTTCAGGCAGTGGGCATTATTAAATATTAGAAAAAAACTAAAAGAAAAAATTAAAGATCATTCAAAATGGAAAATCAAACACCAGGAGATTGATTATCGTGATTACGATTTAAAATATGACCCTATAACAAATGGATTAATAGACAAATACAGAATCATTGCCGTCAACCTGCCGGGGTTTAAATCTGTTTTATCTCATTTTACTCAACCTGGAAAAATATTTGCCGACGAAATTTCAGACCGGTTAAAAGTTATTGCTTGTCTCGAAAAGCCAAACATGGTTCATTCGGAAGAGTTGGAACCAAAAGTTATTCCCGAAAATTTCAACAAACTAAAATCCCTTTTTAATACAGATAAGGAGGATGCTCAAATTATTTTCTGGGCCCCTGATGAAGATATATCCACTGCATTAGAAACCATTGAAGAACGTTGCCAAATGGCTTTTGAAGGGGTACCCAACGAAACCCGAAAATCATTTCCTGACGGGACAACAATTTTTGAGAGAGTATTACCGGGAGCCGATCGAATGTATCCTGATACCGATTCTGCTCCCATTCCATTAGCAACTGATTATATCGAAAGCCTAAGAAAAAATTTACCTACAGAAGTGGTGGATCGCTATAATCAAATGAAAAAATGGGACATCCCTGAAGATACATACAATTATATTTTAAGAAACAATCTGTATCCATTAATTGAAAAAATTATTAAAGATTTAAAAATTGATCCAAAATTTATTGGAACATTTATTGGGCACAAGCTAAAATTTGTCGAAGGCCATTATAAATCTACAAACTCTTTCGAGTATTCTAAAATCTATGATTTATTCAAATTTTTAAAAGATAAAAAACTCGAAATTCAGTTAAGCAAAAAAATGCTTCCTATAATTTATCAATATCCTAAAATGGATTTTGAATCGATACTTACAAGTATTCACTTTAAACCATTACCCAAAGAAGAAATTTTATCCAAAATTCCATTTTTAAAAGAAAAATTTAAAGAAATCAAACAATCAAAAAGCGATAACGTGGCCGTACACTGGATTATGGGCGAACTACAAAAAACAGCGATAGGAAACATCGCTCCAGAAAAATTAGCCAAAGCCATAGAACAAAATTAATATCATTTTTAACGATTAAAAATAAGTAAAATGAGCGAAGATATTTTTCAAGGATATAAAGGCAAAGCATTAGAAGTTTTAAAAAAATATAATGTGCGTGTTTGGGGCCAAACCAATATAAAAACAACAAGGGGAAGTTTTCAGGGCACTGTATTACCACGATCAGAAAATGATGATGACCAACACATTGTTTTAAAAATTAATACCGGTTATAATATTGGTATCGATATTAAAACGATTACCGATATGAAGGAAACGGGATACCAAAAAGCCAATTATAAAATTCCCGAAAAAGAATTTCCTTACTCTAAAGATAAACGTAATGTAAAACTTTTTGGAACAGGAGGGACCATTGCTTCGCGATTAGATTACCGTACGGGAGCTGTAATTCCTGCATTTTCACCTGGCGAACTATATGGTGCGGTTCCTGAGCTGGCCGATATTTGTAACCTGACAACCGAAAAACTTTTTGCTGTTTTTAGCGAAAATATGGGCCCTGCACAATATAAAGCTTTAGCTATTGCCATTGGCAAAGAAATTGAAAAAGGTATTGATGGAATTATTATTGGCCACGGAACAGACACCTTAGGCCATACTGCAGCAGCATTAACTTTTATGGTTCAGAATTCGCCGGTACCAATCGTACTGGTTGGTTCTCAACGATCATCCGACCGTCCATCATCTGATGCAGCACTGAATTTAATTCATGCAGCATATACAGCTGCACACTCAGATATCGCTGAAGTTATGGTTTGTATGTTTGGCCCTACATCTGACGAATATGGATTCTTACATCGGGGTACACGGGTAAGAAAAATGCACTCTTCGTATCGATCAACTTTTCGTACTGTTGGGGATGTTCCATTAGCAACCGTTAAATGGGGAGAGGTTAAGCCGATTAAAAAAAATTATAATCCCAGAAGAAAAGATAAAAAAGCAACCATCTTGCCCTTTTTTGAAGAAAAAGTTACCATCGTATACTATTACCCCAACATGCAGCCCGATATTATTGATATGTTAGTTGATAATGGATATAAAGGAATTGTAATTGCAGGAACAGGACTAGGGCATGTTAATAAACCATTATATGATGCCATTGAACGAGCTACCAAAAAAGGAGTACACATTTATATGACCGTACAAACACTATGGGGTTATGTGCATATGTTTGTTTACGATACAGGGCGTGATTTAATGGATAAAGGAGTTATCCCAGCTGAAAACATGTTACCTGAAGTTGCTTATATTAAACTGGGTTGGGCTCTGGGACAAACCGATGACCCACAAAAAGTAAAAAAAATTATGTTAACTCCGGTAAATGATGAAATAACCCGCAAAGAACCTTATAACGGATATTTAATTTATCAGGGAGGTGTACCAGAAGTAGAAGAATTTATTAGAAAATTTAGAAAATAATTTCTATTAGTATATTATTTTATTTGAAGAAAGTTTATTGCCCTTAATGTATAAAGATTTTTTTAACCAATTAAAGGAAGAGTTTAAAAGAGAACTACCCGGGGAACTAGCTCATAAAAAAATGGCTCCCAACGTTCGCAAACTTTTTAACACTTCTGCAAAAAGACGTAATGCAGGAGTTTTAATCCTTTTATACCCTAAAAACAACCAGTTATATACTGTTTGTATTAAACGAACGGAATATGAAGGAGCTCACAGTGGGCAGATTTCTTTTCCCGGAGGGAAGTTTGAACCCGAAGACCATACGCTTGAGCATACAGCCTTAAGAGAAAGTAAGGAGGAAATAGGAATATATCCAAAAAAAGTAAATATCTTAGGACAATTAACACCACTACATATTCCGGTTAGTAATTTTTATGTCCTTCCGTTTGTTGGTTTTTATGCCACAATTCCAAAATTTAAGCGTGACCCAATCGAAGTAGAAAAAATTATTGAAATTCCTCTTTCAGATTTGCTTAACCCTAAAAATTGTACCTTACAAGAATGTCATTATGGTGAGTTAGCTTTTACTACTCCCATTTATAAACCCAAAGAAATAGTTATTTGGGGAGCTACAGCAATGATTATGTCTGAATTTTTAGAGGTCGTTAAAAAGATAAACCTTTTATAATCTATTCTTTAGGCAAAATATTTTTATAATGTTCGTATCTATCTAGAATCTGATAAACATATTGATAAGTTTCTGAACCGCGGCAATATCCATACTTTACTACAGGATCATGATAATATTCCGGATCTGATTTTTTTAAGATAAATTCATCCACATTATTTTCCCACACATTTGGGTCTTTTCCATATTTTTCTGCAAGCCTTCTGGCATCTAAAATATGGCCCAACCCTACATTATAAGAAGCAAGAATAAACTTAATTTTCTCTTCTTTATCAGTAATTCCTCTGTTTTCAAATCTTTTATCAAGCCATTTAATAAATTGAATTCCAGCTTTAATGTTTTTTTCAGGTGGAGAGTTTTTATTTACACCAAACCTCCTGGCTGTAGTAGGCATTAATTGCATTAACCCATAAGCCCCAGCCCATGATTTAACATTTGATTTAAACCTTGATTCCTGATAAATCAAAGATGCAATTAACCTCCAATCCCAATTAATAATTTTACTATATTCTTTGATATAATCATCATAAGCCGAAACTTTACCACTTGTTATTGTATAATATTCACTTTCAATAATTTTTGCAGACCGAGGACTCTTAAAATATTTATTATAGATCAACGCATAATCCAATGTTTTTTTAAAATCTTTAAGCCATTTATTGATAGCCATTTTTAAAGAATCGTCTTCTTTTCTAACTCCCCAGGCTAAACTTTGAGGAAAACTTATGGCTGTTTCTATATCTAGAATTGGATAATACGTTTGATTTACCATTGCTATGTTTTCGTCTGCAACAGTATAATCAATTTCTCCACTTGCAACCAGTTCAATCAATTGTTCAACTTCCAAATCTGCTTTTTCAATAATTATTATATGATCTCCTATTTCATCAGATAAATTTTTTATCCGCTCAGCATATGAAGTACCTTTTTGAACATATACAACTTTATTGGCTAAATCCAGTTGATTCCTAATTAATTTTGAATCTATCTCATCTTTTGTCAATCCTCTCCAATTATCTGGTTTTCGCTGTACTAAAACCTGTTTGGTCTGACTGTGAGGAGTTGTGAAATCTATTATTTTGCTTCGGTCTTTAGTTTTAGTTAAATTAATAGCAATAATATCACATTCTTTCTCAAGAAGCATCTCGAAATTTCTATTCACATCATTTTCTACTACAACTTCAAGATCTACATTCAGGTGTTCAGCAAGTAACTTCAATAATTCATATTGATATCCCATGGGTTCACCCCGATAAATAAAATAGTTAGTAGAATTAAAATCAGTTACGGCAATAATTTTTCCCCGTTTCTGAATTCTTTCTAATGAATTCATAGAAACAGATGATTCCCTTTCTGCATCTTTACAGGTGTTAACAAATAAAAAGAAAACAATAAATACAACTGGAATTAATAGTTTATGTAAAAACCTTTTCAAAATTAAAGATTTTGGTTAGTAATAAATTTACGAAATGAATGTTAATTGGTTACAAATAAAAAAAAGATAAGTAAAATTATAAAATTGTATAGAAAAATTAATCAATTCATTATTAAGTAAAAAAAGCCTCAATCGCAATGATTGAGGCTTCAATAAAATCGGCGGCGACCTACTCTCCCACTTATGCAGTACCATCGGCGCTAGCGGGCTTAACTTCTCTGTTCGGAATGGG
>JAXHVS010000041.1:0-5185 GCA_034189025.1 Bacteroidota bacterium | reverse complement strand
AACATTAACTTTTATTTTACTAAAATAACTCTATATACTACGCTGGTGACAATAAATAATGTATTAATGATGTTTATCATAAAATAATATTTGATATTTCCACCCTAATATTAAACTGATCAGAAAATAACTTATAAAGTAATCAATAAAAAGAGCTGCTTAATTAAATTTTGCAGCTCTTTTTTCAATTTATGTAAAACCAAAATTATACTTTCGCAATTGTTTCTGATTTATAATCTCCGGCAATTAATTTCTTATGTACGGCTTTAAATGCATTAATGGTATATTCAACATCTTCTAAGGTATGCATTGCTGTTGGGATTAATCGTAATAATAATTCCCCTTTTGGAATAACAGGATAGGTAACAATAGAGCAGAAAACATTATAGTTTTCTCTTAAATCCATGGTAATATTTGTTCCTTCAGGTATACTTCCTGACAAATAAACGGGAGTAACGGGAGATTCTGTATTTCCTAGATTAAACCCTGCATCTCGTAAACCTTTTTGTAAAGCTTTTACTACAGTCCAAAGGTTTTCTTTTAACTTTTTTTCAGTTTTTAGGAGCTCTAATCTTTTTAATGCACCTATAACCATTGGCATTGGAAGCGATTTTGCAAATATTTGCGATCGCATATTATATCTTAAGAAATTAACTACATCCTCAGAAGATGCAACAAAAGCACCAATACCGGCCATCGCTTTGGCAAAGGTTGCGAAATAAATATCAACTCCGTCCTGCACACCAAAATGTTCAGTGGTTCCCGCACCTGTTTTACCCATGGTTCCAAAACCATGTGCATCGTCAACAAGAATACGAAAATTATATTTTTCTTTTAAAGCAACAATTTCTTTTAATTTTCCAAGGTCTCCGGCCATTCCGAAAACCCCTTCGGTGATGAGCAGGATACCACCGCCAGTTTCGTCGGCTTTTTTGCTTGCAAAATCTAACATTTTTTGACATTTAGCCATGTCATTGTGTGCATAAACAAAACTTTTTCCTCCTTTGGCTTTGTGAAGAAAAACGCCATCCATGATACAGGCGTGTGATTCGGAATCATACACAATAACATCATTTCGGCCAACCAACGTATCAATGATAGAAACCATTCCCTGGTATCCAAAATTAAGGAGAAAAGCATCGGGTTTACCCTCAAATTCGGCTAATTTATTTTCTAACTCTTCATGTTTGCTGGTTTGTCCAGACATCATTCTTGCACCCATTGGGTAAGCTAAACCATATTCCTTTGCCGCTTCTGCATCCGTTTTTCTAACTTCCGGGTGGTTGGCTAAACCAATATAGTTGTTTAGGCTCCAGGTTAATACTTCTTTTCCTCTAAATTTCATTTTTGGATGAATATCCCCTTCCAGTTTTGGGAAAGTAAAATATCCATGTGCTTCATTCATGTATTGGCCCAATGGGCCCATGCTTTTTTGTATTTTATCAAAAATATCCACGGCCTTAAAGTTTTGTGATTAATTTAATTTTATGGCACAAAAGTACGTTTTTTTAAAATATTAGCAAATTGTAAAAAATAAATTAAATTTTTTATACGTTTAGATACATTAAATTTTAGCATTTTAAACTAAAATTGTACATTTGCAAAATGTTTAAAAAAATGAAAAAGCTATTACCCATAATTATATTAGTTTTAGTTACTGTTTCTTCTTGTAAATACGAGAAGTTGCTGAAAAGCCGTGATTATAAATTAAAGTACACCAAAGCACTTGAGTATTATGAAGAAGAGGACTATGTACGTGCCGATGGTTTGTTCGAGCAGCTTAAACCTGTTTTGAAAGGGACCAAACAAGCCGATACTGTGTTTTTTTATAGTGCTTATTGTAATTATTATCAGGGTAACTATTTACTTGCGGCCTATTATTTTGATGAGTTTAGAAGAACTTATGGAAATAGTAACTTTGTAGAAGAAGCTGAGTATATGAATGCATATTGTAACTACAAGTTATCACCACGCCCCAGCTTAGATCAGGGAAATACTTACCAGGCAATCTCTTTATTTGCATTATACATGTCAAGATACCCCAATAGCGAGCGAATAGATGAATGTGTTCAATATATAGAAGAGCTTCGGAATAAACTTGCCGAAAAATCATTTATGAGTGCTAAATTATATTATGATATTGGTGATTATAAAGCGGCTGTAGTTGCTTTAAATAATTGTTTGGATGAATTTCCAAATTCGAAGCACAGAGAAGAAGTGATGTATCTTATATTAAAATCACGATTTCTTTTAGCAGAGAATAGTGTCCAGGAAAAAAGAACAGAAAGATATCAGTTAACTGTTGATGAATATTATTCATTTGTTGGTGAATTTCCAGAAAGTGAGCATTATAAAGAAGCAGTTAATATTTTTAATCAATCACAAACAAAATTAAAAAATTAATAATAGAAAAAGGGATGGATTATAAAAAAACAAAAGCTCCGGTTACCACTGTTACCCGTAACTTGAACGATATAGATAAAGCAACGGGAAACATATATGAAACAGTAGTGATTGCATCCAAAAGAGCAAACCAAATTTCTAGCGAATTGAAAGAAGAGTTGAATCGAAAACTGGAAGAATTTGCTTCTTATACCGATAACCTCGAAGAGGTTTTTGAAAATAGAGAGCAAATTGAAATATCACGTTTTTATGAGCGTTTGCCCAAACCAACCTTGATTGCAATGCAAGAGTATATTGATGATCAGATTTATTTCCGCAAACCTGAGACGGAAGAACCCGAATCGTAATCAAAAATTTAGCTCATGAAGCTAAAAGATAAAAATATTTTATTGGGTATTACAGGAAGTATAGCGGCCTATAAAGCTGCTATTCTTGTAAGGTTACTGGTTAAAGAAGGGGCAAATGTTAAAGTAGTAATGACAAAGTTAGCCAAAGAATTTATTACTCCTTTAACCATGGCCACTCTTTCTAAAAATCCTATTTTAGTTGATTTTTTCGATCCTGAAAATGGCCAGTGGAATAGCCATGTTGACTTAGGTTCCTGGTCTGATTTATTTCTTATTGCTCCAGCAACGGCTAATACAATGGGTAAAATGGCTCATGGCATTGCAGATAATTTATTGCTTACTACCTATCTTTCGGCAAAATGCCCCATTATGGTTGCTCCTGCAATGGATTTAGATATGTACCAACATTCTGCTAATTTAAAAAATATTGAAATCTTAAAATCATACGGGAATATTATTATAGAACCTGGAACTGGAGAACTGGCCAGTGGATTGTCTGGAAAAGGACGCATGGAAGAACCCGAAATAATTACCCAAAAAGTGATTGACTTCTTTTCGGTAAAAAAAAAACTGAAAAATAAACGAATTCTCGTTACAGCAGGGCCTACCTACGAACCTATTGACCCCGTTCGTTTTATTGGAAATTACAGCTCAGGGAAAATGGGCTATGCTTTGGCTAATGAACTAGTCGTACAAGGAGCAGAAGTTATCTTAATTAGCGGGCCAACCTCATTAGAATTATCCCATCCATTGATAAAAAGAATTGACGTTCAAACAGCCGATGAAATGTTTGATGCAGCGATAAAATATTTTAAAAACTGTGATGCTGCTATTATGTCTGCTGCTGTAGCGGATTTTAAGCCAGCCCAAAAATATAATCATAAAGTTAAGAAGAAAAGTGATATTACTATTTGCCTGGAACCTAATAAAGATATTGCCGCCTACCTGGGAAAAATAAAAAAGAAAAATCAGATTATTGTTGGATTTGCATTAGAAACAAATGACGAAATTGAAAATGCAAAACAAAAAATCAATACTAAAAACCTGGATTTTATCGTTTTAAATTCGTTGAAAGATAAAGGTGCCGGTTTTGGAGTTAATACCAATAAGATAACTATTATTGATGAAGCAGGAAAAGTAGATAATTTTGATTTGAAATCAAAAAAAGAAGTTGCTGCTGATATTGTGAAAAAATTGATTAGCCTTTTATAAGAAAGTAAAGAATATATTTATGTTAAAAAAGTTATTTTTTACCGTTGTTGTTACTATTTTACCATGGGTAATAAAAGCTCAGGAACTACGCTGCAATATCCAGGTAAATTCTTCGCAGATTCAAGGCACCAACAAGCAGGTTTTTCAAACTTTACAGACGGCAATCTATGAATTTATGAATAACCAGGCCTGGACAAATCATGTATTTATTAACGAAGAACGAATTGAGTGTAACATCATGATTAACCTTACCGAACACAGTGGCGATGAATTTAGTGGAAGTTTGCAAATACAAAGCCGACGGCCGGTATATAACACATCATATAATACAACTATTCTTAATTTTAAGGATGATGATTGCCGTTTTCGATATGTGGAATTTGAACCACTGGAATTCAGTATCAACGAACATCGATCGAATCTAACATCCATGCTGGCCTATTATGCTTATATTATTATTGGATTAGATTACGATACTTTTTCATTGTATGGCGGAACAGAGTTTTTTCAAAAAGCCGAACAAATTGTGAGTAATGCACAAAATTCTCCCGATAAAGGATGGAAAGCATTCGAAAGCCGAAAAAATAGATATTGGCTGGTAGAAAATTTATTAAACGACCAATATCGGCCTATACGAGAATTTTTATACCGTTATCACCGGTTAGGATTGGATGTGATGAGCTCGAAAGAAGCTCAGGGAAGAGCCGAAATAGCTGAAAGTTTGCAATTACTTCAAAAAGTGTATCGCCAGAAACCTGATCCCTATCTTTTTATTTTTGATTTAGTGATGAGCGCAAAAGCTGATGAATTGGTGAATGTGTTTTCTGAATCGTTTATGGCTGAAGCAGACAGGGTTTATAATATCCTTGTGGAAATTGACCCTACACGTAGCGATAAATACAAAAAAATTAAAGAACAATAATTTACCAACAGATATCTTTATTTTGGTATCATCTCTTGTTATAATTTTATGAGTCTGCTAAATTTACTTTTTTAAAATATCCAAAATCTTTTTTAGTAAGTTTGTAATGAAAAAAATGGTTCTACCACGTATTTAATGATAACTTGCAATTTGTTTATATAGTTAAAATATAGTTTAACATAGTTTATATGTTGTATTTTAGTTTTCAGAAGTTGGAAATTTATCAGCTTTCAAAAGAGTTGGTAAAGGATATCTATAAGTTAAGCAGTTCTTTTCCCTCAGATGAAAAGTTTGCTCTTGT
>JAXHVS010000040.1:0-10566 GCA_034189025.1 Bacteroidota bacterium | reverse complement strand
CAGGAGGAATAGAGAATCGTTTTTGCATGATTCCTAAATATGGGAATAATTTCACATACAACCTTTTTGCTCATCCTCATTTTCAAAATAATGGTAGAATTCTTATTTCGTTTAATGTAAACACAAGTAATTTTAATTCTATTTATACCGATACAAGAAATTATAGAGCCAGGTTTTTATGGTTATCTGTTGAAGATGCTGTTTATACAACTATCCCTGATACCGTGTATATTTTTGATGATTTTACTGATTTTACTGATGTTACAAACTCAACTAATAACTTAAAAACTAATTCTCTACAATTAGATTATTATGCAGGGAATATTTATGTAAAAAACATCAATAAACCTTCAGTATTAAATGTTTTCAGTATAGAAGGCAAAAAATATTTTAGTCAGGAATTACATAAAGATCAAACAATAAATATAAGCAATCTACCTAAAAAGATATTGATAGTTCAATTATCAAATGAAGATGAAATTATTACAAAAAAAATATTCCATCATTATTAAATTAATCTGAAGACAAGAAACTTAAAATCATTAAACTCAAATGAAAAAACTAATAATCTTTCTAATCATAACAGGTTTTTGTTTTGAAGCTTTCCCACAAAATAAATCTCAAAAACAACCTGTTGACTATGTTGATCCTTTAATGGGAACAACCTTTGCTCGCTGGATGCTTTTCCCGGGTGTAAGTATGCCTTTTGGAATGGTAAAATTAAGCCCTGACAATCAACGCAAAGGCTGGAAAGCAGGTTACGAATACAAAATCCATAATATTGCAGGGTTTAGCCACATACATTCATGGACAATGGGAGGATTGTTAACCATGCCATCTGTTGGAGAATTAAAGATCCTTCCTGGAACAGAAACAAATCCAGATTTAGGTTACCGATCACGATTTAGTCACGATAATGAAATAGCTACACCCGGGTATTATTCTGTTTTTCTGGATGATTATGGAATAAAAGCAGAACTGACATCAACAACAAGAGCCGGATTCCAAAGATACACTTTTCCCAAATCAGATTCGGCCCGTATTTTGGTTGATCTGAAGATTCCAACAGAATACAATTATGAAACTTTTGCTGCCATAATTACAAAAGTGTCAGATACTGAAATCGAAGGATTCTCAATGCAACAAAGTCTTCGTAAAGCAAATTATAATGAATATACCTTACATTTTGTTATGCGGTTTAGTAAGCCTTTTGAATCATTCAATGGTTGGGTACGTGATGAAATCATTAGGAATACCGATCAAATATTTCTGATGTTTGGGGATGAAGATGTTGGAGCTTTTCTAAATTTTAAAACGGAAGAAGGTGAACAAATTTTGGTACAATCAGGAATTTCGTTGGTAAGTATTGAACAGGCCCGATTAAATCTTAAGACAGAATTAGATCCTTTTGATTGGAATTTTGACACTGTAAAAGAAAATAGTCGTAAAGTATGGAATGATCTGCTAAGTAGTATTGAAGTTGAAGGTGGAAGCGAAACAGATATTAAAAAGTTCTATACAAATATGTATCGTGCTTATGTAAGCAGAACCATCTGGAGCGATGTAAATGGTAAATATGTCGATATGTATGAAAAAGTGCAACAATTAGAAGATACTGAATCTCCGGTTTATGGTTGCGATGCGTTTTGGAATACTTTCTGGAATTTAAACCAGCTGTGGACACTTTCCCAGCCTGATATTGCAAATAAATGGGTTAAATCACTTCTTGAAATTTATGATAAAGGAGGCTGGTTACCAAAAGGTCCTACAGGAATAGAGTATTCAAGTATCATGGTAGCTTCTCATGAAATTCCCTTAATGGTTAGTGCTTATCAAAAAGGAATCAGAAATTATGATGTTGAGAAAATGTATAAAGCAATTAGACATAACCAGATGGAACCAGGGAAACCACATCTGGGTGGTGGTTTAGTTGGAAACAGACATTTAGAATCGTACATGAAATTAGGTTATGTTCCAAATGAAGAAGGTCCGGTATCAAACACACTGGAATATGCATATGATGATTGGACTGTCGGACAAATGGCAAAAGCACTGGGTAACGAATCAGATTATAAAACATTTACCAAAAGAGCTTTTAATTACAAGAATGTTTTTTACCCGGAAGAAGGTTATGTGTGGATGAAAAATGCAGATGGAAGCTGGGTAGAAAATTTTTCAAAATATGGCCACTCTACATTTCTGGGCTCGGGATTTGTTGAAGGCAATGCATGGCAGTATACATTCTTTGCCCCTCATGATGTGCATGGATTAATTAATTTAATCGGGAAAGATGAGTTTATTTCAAGACTTGAAAAAGGTTTTGAAGAATCTTTACCTCATCGTTTTAATTCGGAGAACTTACACGAAAATGGACTAATTGGTGTCGGAATTTTACCTATAAACCACGGTAATCAACCCAATATGCAAGCTGCATATTTATTTAACTACGCAGGAGCTCCATGGTTAACTCAAAAGTGGGCACGTGAAATAATGTATGGTTTTTATGGTGATGATATTTATGCATGGCCTGGGGATGAAGACCAGGGACAAATGGGGGCATGGTTTGTGATGAGTGCCATGGGATTATTTGAAATGGATGGCGGGGCATCAGTTAAACCTTTTTATGAAATAGGCAGCCCTATTTTTGAGAAAATCACCATTCACCTTGATTCAAAATATTATCAGGGAGGAAAGTTTGTTATTGAGGCCAAAAACGTGTCTAAAGAGAATATGTACGTCCAATCTGCAACGTTAGATGGAAAACCATTAAACAAACCATGGTTTTATCATTCCGAACTAGTTGATGGAGGAAGGCTTGTTTTAAAAATGGGCTCTAAACCAAACAAAAAATGGGGAAGTAAACCTGAAGATCTACCCCCTTCTATGAGCAGTATTTTATCTCAAGATGAAATAGATGAAATAATGAAATACGATAAGTCAGCAGAAGATATTGAAGTATGGAATAAAGCAATCAAAGCCTATTATTATCATCGTAAAGAACAATTTGAAATGCTTCCAAATACCGAAAATGAGATCATAATGCTGGGCAATAGCATCACCGATCAATGCGAATGGCACGAATTATTCAATAATATTAATATTAAAAATAGAGGAATAGGTGGTGATGATACAGACGGAATTCTTGAAAGATTAGATGAAGTTACTGAATCGAAGCCAGCCAAAATATTTATTATGATTGGGACAAACGATTTGGCTTATGGAAAATCTATTGAACATGTTATAGAAAATTATAAAAAAATAATTGAGCGAATTCAATCTTCAACACCGGAAACAAAAATCTATATACAAAGTGTTTTACCTGTAGATGAAGCTATCCATTTTACAAGGCCTATGAAGGATATTGTTTCTATTAACAGCCAATTGAAAGAAATGGTAAAAGAAAATGGGTTAGTATATATCGATTTATTTTCATTGTTTAATACAAATGAAAATAGACTGAATCCTGATTATAGCTTTGATGGTTTACATCTTAATGGCGAAGGATATGAAATGTGGAAAAAGGAAATTGAAAGCTATATTAAAAAATAGTATGTCAATCAATAAATCAAGCACCAAATGAAATAACACAAATTAATACCAGTTAAGAAATTGATAAATTTCAAAAAGTTTGGAGTTTTTAAAATTGTAATTTGAAATTTATTTGTCTTTTGTTAATTGTTATTTGATGCTTTTTGAAAGATAATTTAAAATCATAATCATGAAAAAACTATTTCTACTAAACTTAGCATTTTTGTTGGTTATATTTAGCTGTAACCAACAATCTGATTCAAAGGAATCTTTAAAACCACTTACTTTTACCAGTGAAGCTGCTCCTGAATGGACAGCCTTAATGGAACAAACATCCGGTTGGTTTGCCGCCGATGGTATTTTTACTATTCCCCTGGATGGAATAGAAAATCAAAATGTAAAAGATAAAAAGACACTTTTTATTTTTAGCGATACTTATATTGGCGAGGTTATTGACAGTGTTCCTAAACCAGGAAATGTTATGGTAAATAATACAGTTGCATGGATGACAGGTGTTGAACCTGATAAATCCGCCATATCATTTGAATACAATAAGGATGAAAACGGAAACCCGACTTCTTATTTTGTTCCTGATAACAAGAATAGTAAAGAAGGAGAATACTTCTGGTTGGGTGACGGATTTATTAATCATGAGAAAAACAATGCACTTTATATTTTTGCTTACCATGTACATAAAACGGGGCCCAATGTTTTCGATTTTTCACAAACGAATATTGCGCTATTGAAGATTAAGAATCCCACGTCTGAAGGTATAAAAGACTACGAGCAAATAGCAACAGACCTGAATTATAGTCACCTTGAATACGGAATTATTTACTTTGGGAGCGGAGTTTTTGTAAATACTAAAAAAGCCAACGCACCAAATCCTGACGGTTTCGTATACATTTATGGAATTGCAGAAGGGAAAAAATCATTACTTGCTGCCAGGGTTTTGCCTAAAGATTTTGAAGATATCAACAAGTGGAAATTCTGGAATGGGACAGATTGGGTTGCAGGCAAAGAAAATATTACTCCAATTACCAGTGGGCTTTCTAACGAACTTAGTGTAACTCCCACAGAAGATGGTAGATATTTATTAACTTTTACAGTTATGGGAATCTCCGATAAAATTGGAATCAGAGTAGGAAGCAGTCCTGTTGGCCCGTTTGGTGAAGTTAATGAAGTTTATACATGTCCTGAATATAAAGAAAAGGGATTATTACCTTATAATGCAAAAGCACATTATCATCTTTCAAAGCCTGGGGAACTTTTGGTTAGCTATAATACTATAACGCTTAATTTTTGGGAAGATATACAAAAAGATGCTACCATTTACCACCCCAGGTTTATTAAAGTAAAATATAAATAGATACTACATTTTTGATAATCTAAAAAATCTGATATGAAAAATTTATTTAACAAAACTTCAGTTGCAGTTACTACTATTATTTTGATTTTTATATTCGCCTGCAAACCGGCACCAACAAATAAGAAAACAGTAACAATCGATGATGAATTTAAATCATTATTCTATACTGATTCGGGAGGAATTACCGGTGCTGACGGAATATTTTCTGTTCCTCTTCCTGATGGCTCTTCTGTGTTTTTCCTTGGAGATTGTTTTCTGGGAACTGTTAAAGATGGCACTAGAGACTTTCAAACAATCATGTTGCGAAACGCATTTAATGTAATAAATAAAGGACAAACCAAGGCTACAGCTATTTATAGAGGAGAATATGATAATCCTAAAACATTAATGGAACCGGAAAACGAACCAGTGGATACAACATACAGATGGTATTGGCCCGGCCATGGTTTTGTAAGAAATGATACGCTATATGTTTTTGCCCTTAATTTATACAATGAACCTTCCGCTAAAGTAAAAATTGATAAAAGCGAAGAAGAACAAGATGAAGTTGATAAATTAACCGAAGACATGTTTGCTTTCCGCATCGGGTGGATTGATCTTTTAAGCTTCACTCTCCCCGATTTTAAGCATATAAAAACCTATAGTAAAGTAGGATTTGATTATTCGGAACGGTCTATCGATCTTGGGAATTGTGTAATGGTCGATGGTGATTATGTGTATATATACGGAACAGAAAATCTTCCCGGTTTCTCAAAGGTTCATGTAGCTAGAGTTCCTTTTAATAGCAAAAACTTTTACACAGGTTGGGAATACTCTACTGTTGATGGTTGGGATACTAACATTTTAAATTCACAACCTATTGAAACTGATGTAAGTGTTTCTGAACAATTTAGTATATTCAAGCACAACAACAAATATATTCTTTTAACCCAGGAAAGAGCCGGAACTGATATTTATACTTATGTTTCGGATTATCCTAACAAAGGTTTTAAAAACAAAAAGTTCATTTATCACACACCCGATCATGATTTGGACTCTACAAACAGAATTTTCTCATATAATGCTTTAGCACATGTTCAGTATATCGAAAACAATGAATTATTGGTTTCATACTGTGTAAATTCCAGAAAAGTTCGAGATGTTTTTGAGAATGTAGATACCTACCGAGCACGTTTTTTACGCGTACCAATGGAAATGATTTTAAATGAAAATAAGCAAAAATAAATCTTATTTTTATTTATTTAAGAATGATATTGTAAGCTTCCACAAAACTGGACAGTTTAAAAGTAGACAAATTTATGTTAATTTTAAACTGTAATTATGACAACGAAAAGATTTACCCCACAACAAATTACCACGATACTCAAAGAGTATGATAATGGCAAATCAGTAGAAGAAATAACTCGAGAACATGGAGTTAGTAAAGCTTCATTTTATAAATGGTGCCAACGTTATGGAGGCATAGAAGCTACAGAATTAAAGCGATTAAAAGAACTATAAGAATAAAACCGTAAACTAAAACAGATGTATAGTGAGTTAGCTTTATATCTTATGGTTGCTAAGGAGATTATTGAAAAAAAGCTTTAAAGCCTTGCCAAAAGAGAGATATAGCAAAAGAAATTATTAATCAATTACCAGTTGGCATCCGCAGGGCGTGCCGTGTTTTAAATATGAGCCGGCCGGTATTTTATTATAAAACAACGACGGATGATAGTGATGTGATAGATGCATTAAAAGAAGAAGTTGGTTTACATTCTACGTAAGGTTTTTGGAAAATATTTGATCGATTACGTCAGCAAGGCTTTTCTTGGAACCATAAACGTGTACATCGAGTTTATTGTAAGATACGATTAAATATAAGGAGAAAGCTAAGTACATGACAAAATTTCAATTATTAGTTTAATATTCTGATAAACGCTACATAACAAGGCATGTGCGATGAATATAAGCCCGTATTTAAAGGTAGTATCCAGAAA
The DNA here is from genome assembly GCA_034189025.1 of Bacteroidota bacterium. Classification (GTDB taxonomy): domain Bacteria; phylum Bacteroidota; class Bacteroidia; order Bacteroidales; family UBA12077; genus UBA12077. Next base: position 3,693 of record JAXHVS010000040.1, on the reverse strand, counting down.
ACTGTGTAGTTTTGAGAAAGCTTACAAATGAATCGGATGACTTGCCAATTCCTAGTACAACGGACATTCTTGTCCGTTGATTTTTTATCAAACAAAAGGTTTTATAGTTTTGAGTATTATTTCGTTTTGTTGGCTCGGTAACTATCTGCTAACTATTTTTTCCAAAACCATTGTCCGTGTTTTTATTCTACTACATTTAAAACCGGCAATCCCGATAGCTATCGGGAGCCGGTGATCCAATATCCCTTGTTTTGAAACCCAAAATAAACTATCTTTAAAATGAAAAGAATAACCGATTATTATGACACAAATTACAGGAGAACTAAAAGAACGAAAACAGCGGTTGCTGAAATTTTGTTTACAAATTATGAATGCCGATAATCCTGTTCAGGCCGTTGAGCAAAACAGGGATGTTATGGATACCGTTTCGGCAGATGAAGTAATTTGGGTGGTTGATGAGTTGGTAAAACAAAATATTCCGATGAATCCCTTAAAATACGGGATTAATAAAATCCTGAATCTTTTTTATAATACGTTAAATAACACACCGGATATTAATTTACCTGAAAAAAGCTTTTTGGATTACCTGCAAAAAAATAATGCGGTGATGGATGAAAAACTTAAATCCATAAAACCTTTGGTTCGCCGGATTAATAAAGAAACCATTACCGAAGAGTTAAGAAATACGCTAAAAGAAAAATTTTATGAATTACTGCCATTCGATAATCATTATGTGATAAAAGAAAATATTCTTTTCCCTTTACTGGAAAAATATTGGAAGGATTACCGTTGTGTACAGGTTATGTGGTCTTTTCATGATGATATCAGGAGAAATATTAAAGAAATCATTCAATTACTTGAAAAGGATACTCTTAATTTAGAACAATTTAACCATTTTGCAGGATTGATATTCTTTAATATGTATGCCATTAAATTTCGTGAAGAAAAAATCCTTTTTCCTCAAATCCTTAAAACCATTTCAACGAAGGATATAAATCAGATGCTAAAAGAAAGCCTTTCGCTGGATTGGCCTTATGTTAAACCGGAAATAAAAACAAATGATATTATGATGACGGATAAAAATAACAGATCGGGAGAAATAGACCTGGAAACCGGATTACTATTCCCTGAGCAAATTAAAATTATGTTGAACCACTTACCGGTTGATATTACCTATGTAGATGAGCATAATAAGGTAAGATATTTTTCCTCGCCCAAAAAGCGAATATTCCCGCGTTCAAAATCTATCATTGGACGCGAAGTTAAAAACTGTCATCCGCCCGAGAGTGTTCATGTGGTGGAACAAATTGTAGAAGCCTTCAGAAAAGGGGAAAAGAACCAGGCCGATTTTTGGATTAACATGAAAAACGAAACCATCCTTATTCAATATTTTGCTGTTCGCGATGAACAAGGGCATTATAAAGGAGTAATTGAAGTGAGCCAGGAAATTTCAGGTATTCAATCGTTAAAAGGTGAGAAGCGGTTGTTGGATTGGGAATAATCGAATAAATAATTTATACGTATATAAAGTTGATTACCTTAAAATTATATTGTAATTTGCCTTTTTATGCAAACAATTAACCTAAAATAATTTACCATGAAAAAATTAATTTATTTACCCCTCGTTTTTATTTTTTTTATTTCTATTAACCTTACTTTTGCACAAGGTGATGCTGAATCCGTTGCCAAAGATGTAATTAAAGCATACCAAAATCAGGATGCCGATTTGCTTAAAAAACATGCAACCGGCATGATGATGTTAGCAATTAACGATAGTTTTTTTGAAAGTGATGACGGCAAACCATTAGTTGATATTGCAAAAAAATGGGATGGGAAAATTAAAGAAATTCGTTATTCCAAAGGTGACGTGATGGGTAAAGAAGTGTTACTTGCTTCGGCCTATTTTAGTGATAATCCCAATGGAAACCTTAATGTAGTTATTCTAAGCAGTTTTGATAAATCAGACTGGAAAGCATTTGCATTGGGTATTACAGACATCTCAAGAGAGGAGTTTGAAGAAGGTGCAACCAGCCTTGAAACAACTACTGCTGAAAAACCCTCCGAGGCTAAAATGGCTGTCAACAGAGTAGGCTATTCTATTGAAATGGCCAATGGAGATATTTTTGAAAGCCCATCAGACGAAAAGATTAAAGAAGCGTTAAAATCGTTAAGTGACGATAACTTTTTTATGATTCTTAACGGAAATGATGGTTTTATTCAAACAACAACTTCGGAGCAGGGTTTTATTGTTCAGTATAGTGATAAGGGAGGAATGTTTGAAGCCGAAGAATATTTTTCTATAGATAAGCTGATTAATATTTTTATTGCTTACGTCAATAAGAATGATTGGAAAGAAATGGCTACCTGGGCTGAGATGTAAAAATTTTATGCTACAGATATTTTTCAATAGTCAGCGGATGACTAATATATCTATTATCCTGCTACATAAAATATTTGCAAAAGTAATATTTTTAAAAGTCATCACTGACATAAATTTGGTAACCGGTGCTCAAAATGTAATATAAAATCAGGTTTATTTCTGTTTTAACCTAAATTTTGACGAACGATTATCATTTTTTTACCGGATGCTTTATCTTTGACATCTACAGCTTATTTTATTTTTAAATTAGACCGTTTTTTACGCAGATATTTTTATGGTTGAGAATAAAAACATTAAAAGTTTTTGGGGCGAAGAGTGGAAAGAAATTGAATTTAATGATCTTAAATTTCCACGTAAGTATCTGATTTCCAATTATGGAAGAGTTGTCAGTTATTTCAGAAGTAATGAAGGCAGGATGCTTAAACTAAGTCCCGTTAATGGATACAAAGTATTTAATTATAAAAACAAAGATGGAAAATCAATTACCAATTATATTCACCGTCTTGTTGCCCAAAAATTTTTACCATCGCCAAAAGATGACGAAAAGTTTGTAATTCATTTAGATAATAACAAAAAAAATAATTATTATAAAAATTTAAAGTGGGTAAATAAAACCGAACGATTTAAACATCAAAGCAAGTTTGAACCTATTTGGGAGAAAAGCCCTTTCAGATCCTATTCAAAGTTAACCGAAACTCAGGTAAAGCTGATTAAACGTAAAATAAACGACCCTAACAGAAAAACACGGATGAAAATTATTGCAAGACGTTACGGCATTTCAGAAATGCAATTATACCGGATCAAATCAGGCGAAAACTGGGGTAGTGTAAAGCCTGACTAAATTTTTTTATCAGGATAAATATATTAATGCCATTAAGGGCGAGGAATATATGCATTATGAAGTGGATACCGGCAAACATTTATTCTGGGTTTCTTCTGAAAATATAGAGTTTTAATCTGCCAAGGCTGAAGCCGGAAAAACTGGATCAGTTTAATATTAGGGTGGAAATATCAAATATTATTTTATGATAAACATCATTAATACATTAATTACTAATGTTTCGCACTAATAAATAAAATTTTATAAATCAAACCTTTGTTAATCAAACAAGATCATCAAATAGTTAATTATAAGGTGTTTGATGATTCCATTTTACATTCATTTTATTTTACTTATTGACCCCTTTGTCCTGTCGGACATTTCCCCTCAAGAGGGAAAAACGCCATGATTTGGTTTAGCAGCTCTGTTACTATATGCTGCTTTATCCAGGGGTAAAAACTTCGATTATTTTTTTCTACTAATCTTTTAAGGT
>JAXHVS010000004.1:0-4379 GCA_034189025.1 Bacteroidota bacterium | reverse complement strand
AAAACTACTGGAATTTAAAGACATAACTCATTTTTCAACTACAAGAACAGGAGGTTTTAGCAAAAACCATCTGGCCGGATTTAATCTGGGTTTTACCGTAGGCGATGAACCAAAAAATGTTGCTAAAAATCTAAATCTTTTAGCCGGGATACTCAATATTGATAAAGAGCAGATGGTTTCGCCCAAACAAACCCACAGCAATAATATTGGAGTTGTAACATCAACTAACGATATTTTCTCAGATACAGATGCATTAATAACAAACATACCGGAAATTTGCATTTTTGTAAGAACAGCCGATTGCGTTCCGATTTTACTTTACGATCCGATTCAAAAAGTAGTGGCAGCGATTCATTCCGGCTGGAAAGGAACCCTCCGCTATATCTCCAAACACACCATTGACTTAATGCAAAATGCGTTTGGAACTCAACCGAAAGATTTAATTGCGGGTATCGGCCCATCCATAGGGCCGGATGTTTACGAAGTGGGGCCGGAAGTAATTGAGCAGTTCAAAAATCATCTTACTTTTGATAATTATATTACACCCGTTAAAAATTCTGATAAAGGATTATTAAACCTTTGGGAAATAAACCATCAAATACTAATCGATTCGGGTGTACCTAGTGAGCAAATTGAAATAGCTGAAATGTGTACATACTCAAATCCTGATTTGTTCTATTCGGCACGCAGAGATGGAGTAAAATGCGGTAGATTGGCAACGGGAATTATGCTAAAAAAATAAAAATGAAAATCGCCTTACTGATACTGGTCTCTATTGTCTGGGGCTCAACATTCTTTATCATTAAAGATACTGTTGCCACAGTTAATGAATATTTTATAGTTTTTATACGTTCGATTCAGGCATTTGGTGCTTTATTTCTTTTTATGCTTTTTACCAAAAGCAACCAGATATTGCATAAAAAAGCATTTATACGGGGTATTACGTTAGGGTTTTTCCTGGCGATAAGCTACACGGCTCAAACCATCGGGTTAAAATATACCAGCACCGGGCACAGTGCTTTTATCACCAGCTCAGCTGTGGTTATTGTCCCTTTTATTCTTTACTTCTTTTTTAAGATTAAGATACTTTCAATCGACTGGATGGCTATTTTGCTGGTTTTTATTGGTTTGTTTTTACTTACTTACGATACAAGCACATCGGTAAATAAAGGAGATGTCATTACCTTGTTTTCGGCTTTTGCCGGTGCAACCCACCTGGTTTTGGCAGGGCGCTATATTCAAAAAACAGAAACGCTCCCATTAATCAGCTACCAGTTTTTCGGGACGGCATTATTCAGTCTTACCGCCTGGTTTGTTATGGATAATTCGCCCGTACAAATTAGCACAAAAGCATGGGTGTCGCTAATATACCTGGGGTTATTCGGCACGCTGTTTTGCTTTTTTATTGTAGTGTGGATTCAAAAGTATCTTTCTTCATTAAAAACCGCCATTATTTTATCACTCGAACCAGTTTTTGCGGCTATATTTGGTTATTTTGTCATCCAGGAAATATTAACAGCCAAAGAACTCACCGGTTCGGCTATTATCCTTACCGGAATTATTGCCCATAGTGCTTTAAAAAACAACGTAAATAAAAAAAAGCACGAACTTATCAAGAAAAAATAATCATAGAATTTATTTTTTTGTTAAACTTGAAATCATTTAAAAAGTCAAACTAAAAACAAAAATAAAATACCATGAAGAAAATTTCTCTGCTCCTACTACTTAGCTTCCTTATTCAACTGGCTATTGCACAGCAAAAAGTTGAAATCAGACAATGGATGGTAACAAATACACAACAAATTAACCTACCGGCTTTTGCCGATGTTAAAAATGTTGATGGAGAAACTTTTAAAGCATCAAACCTGATTAACACAACGCAAATCGATGATGAATCGTTGAACTGGAATAAAAAAAGTTTAGGCAAAGACAGCCTTCTTTTTGCTCAAACAAGTAAAAATAATTTATTTCTGCTCAAAAGTTATTTATCTGTTCACCAGTGGGCCAAAGGAACATTAAATCTTACCCTTAACTGCTTTTACGAAGTTTTTGTTGATGGTGACCCAGTTAAAACTAAATCCAGTGCAGATTTAAACCCTGATAAAATAAATCTTGAGCTTAATATGGGTAATCATGAAATAATGATTAAAGCGATTACTTCTGAAGAAAATGTTAAACTGGCAACCCAGTTTGAATATGCTGATGAGTTTAAAGATTGCAAAGCTACGGCAAGTTTAAATCCTCAACGCTATTTCACTATAAACGACGTGCTGGAAGGGAATAGCGTTTCATCGGCAAAAATTTCACCCTCGGGTAAATATCTATTGATTAATTATTCTGAAACAATACATGGTAGCGGAAAAAGCAAAAACTACACAGAAATTTATGATTTGAATAACAATCAGAACATCTGTGTTTTTCGAAATAAAGATGTTTCTAACTTACGATGGATGCCTAAAACCGACCGGTTATCTTATTCAATAAATTTCGAAAGTAAATCGGAAATTTTTGTTTATGACATTGAATCCGGAAAGGAAAAATCCATTGTAGATGGAATTGTTGATTTATCAAGCTTTAGCTGGCCGCCCACCGAAGATTTTATTATCTATTCTATTTATAAAAAAGCTGAAAAACCGGGTGATTTAAAAAGAGTTTATGGTGCTGAAGACCGGCTTCCCTATTTCAGAAACCGCTCCTTTTTATACAAAATAGAAATAAACACAAAGAAAATTACCCAGCTAACAACAGGGAACCTGTCGGCTAACCTGCACGATATAAAACCGGATGGCTCAAAAATTTTATTTTCAACATCCCGAATGGATTATTCCGAGCCTCCATTTTCGAAACAGAATCTGTACGAAATGGATATGAACACTTATGAACTTAATACGATTTGGGAAGACAAAAACTATGCAGGTTATTGTCAATATTCACCCGATGGAACAAAACTATTGGTTCAGGGCGGGCCCGAATGTTTTGGCGATATAGGCATAAATGTAAGCAACGGCAGTATGCCTAACAACTATGATGCTCAACTGTATATTTTTGACTTAACAACCAAAAAAATAAACCCGATTACTAAAAATTTTGCACCTACTGTGCATTCGGCCGATTGGGTTTCTGAAAATGAAATTTACTTATCGGTAGGCGAAAAAGATTATATCAATCTTTATAAGTACAACCTAAAATCAAAAGCATTTGAAAAAATTGAATTAGAAGTAGAAGTACTTAGTGATTTTGATATTGCAAAACATAAATCTGTAGCCGTTTATAGCGGAACAAGCATATCAACACCGAAAAAGCTTTACTCGCTGAATCTAAAAAAAGAAAATAGCACCCTTCTTGCCTTTCCTGAAAAAGAACGTTTTGCCCACATAAAATTCGGCAAAACTGAACCATGGAATTTCATCAATAAAAACGGTACAACCATTTATGGCCGTGTTTACTATCCACCCAACTATGATGAGCATAAAAAATACCCGGTTATTGTTAATTATTATGCCGGGACATCACCTATTGAACGTTCATTTGGCGGGCGTTACCCGATAAACAACTGGGCAGCCCACGACTACATTGTATATGTTTTGCAACCCAGCGGAGCTACCGGCTTTGGGCAGGATTTTTCGGCATTGCATGTAAATGGCTGGGGCTACGATGCGATTGATGATATTATTGAAGGAAGTAAAAAATTCTTAGAATCACATCCTTCGGCTGATGCCGAAAATGTTGGCTGTATAGGGGCTTCTTATGGAGGATACACTACCATGTTACTCCAAACGCGTACTGATATATTTAAAACAGCGATTTCTCATGCCGGTATTAGTTCAATTACCAGCTATTGGGGTGAAGGATACTGGGGATATACCTACAATGCCGGAGCTGCAAAAAACAGTTATCCCTGGAACCGGAAAGATATTTATGTTGAAAACAGCCCGGTTTATAATGCCGATAAATTTCAAAATTCTATCCTTTTATTACATGGCACCGATGACACCAATGTACCTGTAGGTGAAAGCCTGCAATACTATGCAGCCTTAAATCTTTTGGGAAAAGATGTGGAAATGGTACTGGTTGAAGGGCAGGACCACTGGATATTAGATTATGACAAAAGAATACAATGGCATTATACCATTATTTCGTGGTTTGATAAAAAATTAAAAGGCCAGCCACAACAATGGAATGAACTATATCCGGATAAAAATCTATAATGTTTTGTTTTCGAATAATTAAATCTCAAAAAATTTTGAGGTTTATTTATTTTACTAAAGTTTCGCACTTATTTTTTATGGAGTAAAATATTAATTTACAATTACATATTATTTTTGTGGCCCGAGTTCTATAATAAAAGCACGTTTTAACAAATGGATAGCAAAGGGATA
>JAXHVS010000039.1:0-4709 GCA_034189025.1 Bacteroidota bacterium | reverse complement strand
ACATTAACTTTTATTTTACTAAAATAACTCTATATACTACGCTGGTGACAATAAATAATGTATTAATGATGTTTATCATAAAATAATATTTGATATTTCCACCCTAATATTAAACTGATCCAAAAAACCTTACCTTTAACCATCAAAGTTTTAAACATGGAAGTTAACCAATTAACTGTTTTCTTTTAAATGTATAAAACAAAATAATAAGTGAAACAACGGCTGCAATAAAATCAGCAGAAGGGAATGCAAACCAAACACCATCAAGGCCCAGGCCTTTAATTTTAGGAAGAATAAGGATTAGCGGTATAATAAGTAAAACCCAGCGCTGAATGGCAAGGATAAAAGCCTGTTTGGCCTGGCCTATTGCCTGGTGAATACCCATTGATATCGTGCTAACTCCCATGAGCCACATCATCATCACTACAATACGTAAAGCCCGCGGCCCTTTTTCCAGCAGCTCCTTTTCGTTAGTAAAAAGATAAAAAATTTCCCGGGCAAAAATCTCAAAGAAGATTACTGCGATAACACCATAAATTATCGAATATTTGACAGTAAGTTTTATAGTAAGCTTTACCCTTTCGTATTTTTCTGCACCAAAGTTATACCCTACAATTGGCTGCATGCCCTGATTTAAACCAAACAGCGGCATGCCAAAAAACAAAGTAGTTTTATAAATAATTCCGAAAATGGCTATGGCTGTATCTCCACCTAAGGCACCCAGTGTGTGATTGAGTATAATGTTGGCAAAGCTGCTGGAGGAACGCATGCCAAACCCTGATAAACCCATAGAAATACTGGGTTTTAAAATATGTTTTTGTAATTTAAGATAACGCAGTTTGATAAAAATAATACTCCTGGAGCTGGAAAAATACCAAATAAGATATAACAAAGTGGTAAATTTTCCGATAATTGTTGCCAGAGCAGCGCCACGGATTCCCATGTTCAGAGGAAAAATAAAGATATAATCGAGCACAGTATTTACAGCTATTCCCAAAAGCATGGCAATCATTGCTTCCCGGGCAAAACCCTCTGCACGCAAATAGTTGCTTGTCCCTACACAAAAGGGGAACCAAAGTATGCCTACAAAAACAATTTGTCCATAATCATGAGCATATGGCAGTATGTTTTTTGTAGCTCCAAAAGCAAGCATAATGGGATCGGTAAACAGAAGCCCTACTATGCTGAAAAATATTCCTACCAGGATAATGAGTAAAAATCCATTTCCTGCAATAGCATTCACTTCTTGAACATCTCCTTTTCCCAGTTTGCGGGAAATTAATGTAGATGTCCCAATGCCAATCATATGTGCAAAAGAAGATATTATGGAAAGAATAGGTAATACAATTGCTACCGCTGCAATTCCAAGTGAGCCTACAACTCGTCCTACAAAAATGGTGTCGATAATATTGTATAGGGCATTGGCAAACATACTTGCCATAGAAGGCAAAGAAAGGCTGAAAAGCAACCTGCTAATTTTGTTACTCCCCAGTTTAGTGTAGTTTTCTGCCATTTTTTTGCTTTTAATCGCAGCAAAGTTAAATAACAATATTTAGGTTTTTAAAAAACAAATGAGATTATTGGTAAGTATTGTATCTAATAGCTCGTTATGCTGTGAAGGGAATTAAAAGATTTTAAAGTTCGTTTAGTACTTTTTTATTGCCTACCATCCGGCAGGCAAATTATTGAATATACCCTTTAATTTTTTCACACAAAAAATTAATCTGTGAATGCCCGCCTGTTGCTAACGGCAAGGCAGGCCGGTAAATCTGCTCTATTAGTGTTATCCATTGATTGAATCCATTTTCTATCTCTGCCTCCTTCTGTAATGGGTTGCGGATTTTAATGTGCCTCCAGCCAATTATTGCCAGTTCCTAAATCAACAGTCAAAGGAATGCTTAGTTTTACTGCATTTTCCATCTTGTTTTTAACCAGTTCTTTTATCTGCTCTAGTTCGGGTTTATAAACATCAAAAATCAACTCATCATGTACCTGAAGAATCATTTTTGTTTTAAAGTTTTGTTTTTCCAACTCGTTAAAAACATCAATCATAGCTAGTTTAATAATGTCTGCAGCAGAGCCTTGTATAGGTGCATTTATAGCATTTCTTTCAGCAAATCCACGGACAGTTGCATTTCTTGAATTGATATCTTTTAAAAATCGTTTTCGCCCCATTAATGTTTCCACAAAACCTTTTTCACGGGCATCGGCAATGCTTTTGTCCATATATTTCTTTACTTTTGGAAAATTATTAAAGTATTCGTCAATCAATTGTTTGGCTTCGGTGCGGGGAATATTTAATCGTTGTGATAACCCAAAAGCAGAAATACCATAAATAATTCCAAAATTAGCTGTTTTTGCTTTACGTCTTTGCTCTTTGGTTACATCTGATAATGTTTCCACGTGGAAAATTTTTGCAGCTGTGGTGGAATGGATATCGGTATTGTTTTTAAAAGCTGTGATCATATTTTCGTCCTGACTCATGTGAGCCATTAAGCGTAGTTCTATTTGAGAATAATCTGCGGCCAGCAATATATGGCCTTTATCTTGAGGAATAAAAGCTTTTCTTATTTCGCGCCCTCGCTCTTCGCGAATTGGTATATTTTGCAAGTTTGGATTGTTGGAACTTAATCGGCCGGTAGCTGCAATGGCCTGGTTAAAAGAAGTATGGATTTTTCCTGTTCTTTTATTGATTAATTTGGGCAAAGATTCAATATAGGTTGACAACAATTTTTTTAGCGATCGAAATTCTAACACATCGTTAACAATAGGATGTTTATCAGCAAGCTTTACCAGTGTTTCTTCGCTGGTTGAATATTGTTTTGATTTCGTTTTTTTAGCATTAGGGTCTAATTTAAGCTTATCGAACAGAATTTCACCCAGCTGTTTGGGCGATGAAATATTAAAGGAAACACCCGCCTGATCAATAATTTTTTCTTCTATTTTAATAAGCTCTTTATTAAGTTCTTTTGCATAATCATTTAAAGCAATAGTGTTGATTTTTACTCCGGCGCTTTCCATTTCGGCTAATACCGGTATTAAAGGCATTTCAATGGTTTCAGCTAAGTCAGACAAGCCCGTTTTTTCCAGTTCTTTTTCAAATAATTCTTTAAGTTGTAAGGTTAAGTCAGCATCTTCGGCTGCATAATCTTTTAATTTTTCCAATGGCACGTTACGCATTGAACCTTGATTAGCTCCTTTCTTACCAATAAGCTCTTCTATTTCTACAGGCTTGTAACCCAGGTATTGCTCCGAAAGATAATTCAGGTTGTGGCGCAGCTCGGGTTGTAATAAATAATGAGCAATCATGGAGTCGAATATTTCGCCTCGTACCTTAATGCCATAATTTTTTAAGACCAAAATATCATACTTGATGTTTTGGCCTATTTTACGTGTTTTTTGGTTTTCGAAAAGAGTTTTAAATTCATCCAAAACCTTTTGTGCTTCTTCCTTTTTTTCCGGAATATGAATATAATAAGCGTTATGTATTTTCCACGAAACAGATATACCAACAATTTCTGCATTATGTGGATTGAGGTCAGTTGTTTCGGTATCGAAACAAAACTCTTTTAGTTGGTTTAGCTGTTCAATCAGACTTTTTCTTTTTTCCAGCGTATCTATCAAAATATATTCATGATCGGTATTGGATATATTTTTAGATTCTTCGTTGGTTGGTGACTTGGAATCAGTATCACCAAATAGTGTTCCTTGCATTACGCTTCCAGCCTGGGTGGTAATGATTTCTTTTTGGAACAGCCGTCGCGCAATACTTCTAAATTCCAGGTCTTCAAACAATCTGGTTAATAATTTTTCATCAGGATCGTCTAATACCAGTTTTTTCACATCAATTTTTACAGGGACATCCAGTTTTATAGTTACCAGTTCCTTTGAAAGCATTACCTGTTCTTTGTTTTCCAGTAGTTTTTCTTTTTGTTTTCCTTTAATCTCATCAATATGGGTGTAAATATTTTCTATGCTTCCGTATTTTTCAATCAGTTTAATAGCCGTTTTTTCACCAATTCCTGGTGCCCCGGGAATATTGTCTGAGCTGTCGCCCATTAACCCCATGATATCGATAATTTGTTCGGGATTGTTGATTTTAAATTTTTCACAAATTTTTGATTTGTCAATAATCTCCATATCTCCACCTGCACGTCCGGGTTTGTACATTTTGATATGATCGGTTATCAGTTGTCCATAATCTTTATCCGGAGTCATCATGTAAGTTGTAAAACCTTCTTTTTCGGCTTGTTTAGCCAGGCTGCCAATAACATCATCGGCTTCGTATCCATCCACTTGTAAAATGGGAATCTGAAATCCCTCAATAATATTTTTGATATAAGGAATTGATTTTCTGATATCTTCGGGCATGGCTTCACGATGCGCTTTATATTCTTTATACATTTCGTTTCGAAAAGTAGGGCCAGGAGGGTCAAAAACCACGGCGACATGTGAGGGCTTTTCTTTGGCGATTAAATCAATCAGCGTATTCGTGAAACCATAAATAGCCGATGTGTTTAACCCTTTGGAATTAAAACGCGGATTTTTTATAAATGCGTAATAAGAGCGGTATATTAATGCATAAGCATCTAAAAGATAAAGATTTTTAGACATAAGGTAAAGCTTTAGTTTAAATATGAAATCAACTTAAAATATAAACTACCAAATTACAACTTCCCTGGCAAAAATAATAGAGGATTAAAAGATAA
>JAXHVS010000038.1:0-8393 GCA_034189025.1 Bacteroidota bacterium | reverse complement strand
AAAGTATAAATACTATGTATTCATGTTTCTATCAGTAAAACAAATTCAAAATAAATAATTATATAGAATAAAATTTATAATGAAATTATTTAATTATCCACCCGAAATATGAAGTGATCCTATATCTCGACTAATTCCTAAAACACTTTCAATTTTATTTTTATCATTTTTTAAAGGAATTATAAGGGTATCAAGCCATACCTTTCGTCCGACAAAACTGCTTTCAGAAACAGCTTGTTTGCATTTGCCGGTTTTAAAAACAGATTGTATAAAATCGTATTGTTTTTGAGCAATATCTTTTGGGAGGATGGATTGTACTTTTTTCCCAATGATTTCTTCCTTGTTTAAATTTAATTCATTACTAGCAATGGATTGATATACTCAATGGTACAATCGGGAGAAATAATAAAAATGCTTTCCTGTGCTGAGTCGGCAATATTTTTATAAAATGCAACCAGCTTTTTAAGATTGGCAACCTGATGATCTAATTCTTCATTGGATTGATTTGTTGCCTTCATCTATTTAGTATTTCTTGTTTACTTTTAATACAGTATTTCTTCTTCTTTTGTTTAATTTTTTTGATTAAAGATGAACAAATTAATTTAAAAAATAGTGAAAATTAGTTTTTAAAGATAAATAATTGTGTTGGAAAATAAAAAGAATTAAAGATTTTATTATCTTAATCAAACAAAATGTTTTGTATTATGTTAATTAAGTAAATCTATATTCTTAGGATGTTTAAATTTTTTAAACATATTTTTATATGTATTTTACTAATACAGTCAGTTACCGGATATTTTGTATCCAGACATTATTGTGGAACCGAGTTAATTTCTGTTGCAATAAATCAGGAAGCTTCAGCTTGCTGTGACGAGAATGACAACTGTTGCCAGAACGAAACCGACTATTTTCAGTTGGAGGATGAATTTTTTATTACTATCCATCAGTTAATCAAAGAAATATCAGAACTTGAAAATCTTTCTCCTTTAATCTATTCATTATTATCCGTAGTGTATTTTAACAATCCTACATTTTCAGTTATTGACTCAGAATCACCACCCGGAAAAGTACAAGAGCGACTTTCTTCTTTACAATGCTATTTATGTTGATTAATATACTTCCTCACTCGTGCGGGAGCTATCCATTTAATTATTGTACTTTAAATCTTCAAATCATATAAATATGCTTTCTAAAGTGATTAAATTCTTTTTAGAGAATAAGTTAGTTACCTTTTTGATATTAATAATTTTTGTGTTGTGGGGAATAGCTACTTCTCCATTTAACTGGGAAACTGGATTTTTATCTTCTGATCCTGTTCCGGTAGACGCAATTCCTGATATTGGAGAGAATCAACAAATAGTATATACTGAATGGGCGGGGCGGTCACCACAGGATATAGAAGATCAGATTTCATATCCCTTAACAACTGCCTTGCTGGGAATTCCTGGTGTTAAATCGATTAGAAGCAACTCAATATTCGGATTATCAAGTATTTACATTATTTTTGAAGAAGATGTGGAATTTTACTGGAGCCGTACCCGAATATTAGAGAAACTCAATTCTTTGCCTCCCGGTACTTTACCACAAGATGCTTCACCAGCACTTGGGCCTGATGCTACTGCTTTAGGACAAATTTACTGGTATACGCTCGAAGGAAGGGATAAAAATGGAAATCCCGCCGGTGGATGGGATCCACATGAACTTCGAACGATACAGGATTTTCATGTCCGATATTCGTTAACCTCAGCGAAAGGTGTTGCCGAAGTGGCTTCTATCGGTGGTTTTGTTAAAGAATACCAGGTGGATATCGACCCCAATGCAATGAAAGCGCACAAGGTTAATATTGAGCAAATTATGGCTGCCGTTAAAAACAGCAACCTGGATATCGGCGCCCGTACTATTGAATTTAACCGTGCAGAGTATTTGGTAAGGGCATTGGGTTATATTCAAGAGTTAGAGGATTTAGAACAGAGTGTTGTTGCCGTTAACGATAATGTTCCGATTCGGTTAATAGATGTGGCTAAAATAAATTTTGGGCCAGGTACTCGTCGTGGTGGATTGGATAAGGGAGGAGCAGAAGCCGTGGGAGGAGTGGTTGTTGCCCGTTATGGAGCAAATCCAATGGAAGCTATTGAAAATGTTAAAAACAAAATAGCAGAAATAGCTCCTGGGTTACCTTCTAAAACCTTGGAAGATGGAACATCTTCAAAAGTTACTATTGTTCCTTTTTACGACCGTACAGGCCTGATTAAAGAAACTTTAGGAACGCTTGAAGAGGCTATTACCCTTCAGCTTTTGATCAGTATTTTGGTTATTATTATTTTGGTGTTAAACCTGAAAACTTCATTTTTAATATCCAGTTTGTTACCTATTGGTGTTTTAATGACATTTATTACGATGCGTCAATTTGGTGTCGATGCTAACATTGTTGCTCTTTCAGGAATAGCTATTTCCATCGGGGTAATGATTGATGTTGGGGTAGTTTTTACTGAAAATATTGTCAGACATATTGAAACAGCTGAAGAGCTTGGTAAAAAAGGTAAAAAAATAATCACTATAATTTACGAAGGAGCTGTTGAAGTATCTGGCGCTGTGGTAACGGCAATAACTACTACTATTGTTAGTTTTTTACCAGTTTTTGCCATGGAGGCAGCCGAAGGAAAATTGTTTAAACCTTTGGCTTTTACAAAAACTTTTACAATGGTATCTGCATTAATTATTGGATTAATTATCATTCCAATGTTAGCTCATTTGGTATTTTCATTAAATTTTGATAAAAATAAATATAAAAAAATCGTTAACCTTATAGCTGCTGTATTAGGTGTAGTATTAATCTTTGCAACAGGTTATTATGTTGCATTATTTATTACTGCTATCGGAATAAATAACTATTTTGCCGAAAGATGGCCTGAAAATCGTAAACAGTGGAATAACTACATTAATATTGCAATAACAGCGGGCATTGTAGTTTTCTTCTTATCGCGCGTATGGATGCCACTTGGCGTACAAAATTCATTGTTTGCCAATTTCTTATTTGTATTATTGATTGTAGGTGTTATGCTTAGTTTTTTATCTGCTGTAGTTTTTTTCTATCCATCCATATTAAAATGGATACTTGGCCATAAATGGGCTTTCTTAACGATACCAATATTTATTGTTTTATTTGGAATAATCATTTGGCAGGGTTTTGATAAAGTATTAGGTTTTATGCCTAAATGGATAAAAAATTCAGAAACCTATCAGTCGTTAAGTACATCAATACCCGGTTTAGGGAAGGAGTTTATGCCATCGCTCGACGAAGGATCATTTCTTTTAATGCCAACTACGATGCCACATTCTGGTATTCAGGAAAATCTAGAAGTTATACGTATATTGGATAAACAGGTGAATGCAATACCCGAAGTAGAAATTGTAGTGGGTAAATGGGGGCGTGTTAATTCTGCACTCGACCCGGCTCCGGTTTCGATGTACGAAAATGTAATTAATTACAAGCCGGAATATATTTTAGATGAAGATGGCCACAGAATGCGTTTTAAAACAAACAAAGAGGGTGCATTTTTATTAAAAAACGGAGAGGTTTACGATAGGGAAAAAGAAGGTTTTAAAATTATCCCGAAAGAGCAGTTAATTGAAGATAAAAATGGTGATTATTTTCGTCAATGGCGTGAGCAAATAAAAACTGCAGATGATATCTGGAATGAAATTGTAAGACAAACAAAAATACCAGGTTTAACTTCTGCTCCTAAATTACAACCTATTTCCACTCGTTTGGTTATGTTGCAAACCGGAATGAGAGCACCGATGGGAATTAAGGTGTTTGGCCCTGATTTGGAAACCATAGAAGGTGTGGGCTTAGAATTAGAACAATATCTGAAAGATGTGGAGGGAGTTGCTCGTACATCAGTATTTGCCGACCGTGTTGTAGGAAAACCTTATCTTGAAATTGAAATTGACCGGAAAAAAGCTGCCCGTTATGGTTTAACTGTAAATAAACTGCAAACCATATTATCAAGTGCTGTTGGGGGAATGAAATTGACAACCACCGTTGAAGGCCGTGAACGTTTTCCCGTTCGTATACGTTACGCACGTGAATTTAGAGATAATCCGGAAGATTTAAAAAATCTGATTATTCCAACCGCTTCCGGTGCACAGGTTCCTTTAAGCCAGGTAGCTGATATTAATTATACACGCGGCCCACAAATGATAAAAAGCGAAAATACCTTTTTGGTTTCTTACGTGATTTTTGATAAAGAAGATGGGTATGCTGAAGTAGATGTAGTTGAAAATGCCCAAAAATATTTAAACGGATTAATGGATTCCGGAGAATTTGAATTACCTGACGGAGTGAGCTATATTTTTACAGGAAATTATGAAAATCAAATAAGGGCTACTAAGAGATTAGCTTTGGTAATTCCAGTTTCTTTAATCATTATATTTTTTATTCTGTATTTTCAGTTCAGGTCTGTAATTTCCACAGGGTTAATATTTAGCGGAATACTGGTTGCTTTTTCCGGCGGTTTTGTTATGCTTTGGTTGTACGGGCAGCCGTGGTTTATGGATGGAAGCCTGGCCGGAATACAACTCAGGGATTTATTCCAGATAAAAACCATTAACCTGAGTGTTGCCGTTTGGGTTGGGTTTATTGCTTTGTTTGGTATTGCAACCGACGATGGCGTGTTAATAAGCACTTATATTAAACAATTGATGGAAAAACATAAACCATCATCTGCTAAAGAGTTGCGGGAAGTGATCGTTGATGCAGGCTCAAAACGTGTTCGCCCGGCAATGATGACTACTGCTACAACATTAATTGCTTTGTTGCCCGTGCTTACTTCAACAGGTAAAGGTTCGGATATTATGGTGCCCATGTCGATTCCGTTATTTGGTGGAATGCTTATCGAAGTATTGACCATGTTTGTTGTACCGGTACTATACAGCATGTGGCAAGAACATCAAATCAAGAAAAATATAAAAACTAAAAATATTAGCCATGAAGAATAAATATTTTATAACCGGAATTATCTTTTTGTTGTTTTCTTCAATGGTTTTTGCGCAAGAAGATTTAAACAGATACTTAGAAACGGCAGCGGAAAATAATCCAGAGTTACAAGCCAGTTTTAACGAATATATGGCTGCTATAGAAGTTATTCCGCAAGCTAAAGCATTGCCCGATCCGCAGATTGCCTTTGCCTATTTTATTAGTCCGGTGGAAACACGAATGGGGCCACAGCAGTTTAAAATTTCCGCATCACAATTTTTTCCATGGTTTGGAACGCTGGGAAATAAAAAAGATGCTGCGGCTGAATTAGCCAAAGAAAAATACGAGATTTTTGAAGAAACAAAATCTAAGCTTTATAACGATGTTAAAGCGGATTATTATAATCTATATTTTAATCAAAAATCGATAAACATTTTGAAAGAAAACCTTGAACTACTCCAGTCAATTCAAAAAATGGCTACGGTAAAAGTAGAGGGTGGGTTGGTTTCTATGGTTGATGAATACCGCATTCAGATGGAAATGAATGAACTGGAAAATCAATTGGCTCTTTTAAAAAATAAGCAATGGACGCTTGAAACGAGTTTCAGGAATTTTCTGAATGCAGATGATGGTTTGGTTATCGAATTGCCCGAGAGTTTGTGGAGAACCGATTTTGCGCTTAATAAACAAGCTGCATTGGATTCGATTCAATCCAAAAACCATCAATTATTGCAATTAGAATTTAAACAGGCTGCACTGGCATTGAAAAAAGAGATTGCAAAGCTGGAAGGAAGGCCTGATTTTAAAATTGGAGTGGATTACATCTTTGTTAGCGAAGGTGAAAATAACCTTTCGGGCAAAGATGCTTTTGTATTTCCTACGGTAGGTATTACCATACCTCTTTATCGTAATAAGTACAAAGCAATGGTTCAGGAGGTAGCTTACCTTGAAACAGCCAATAAAAAAAAGAAGGAGAGTAAATTCAATACCCTGGAAACATTGTTTGAGAATATCTGGAAAGACTATTTGGATGCTGAACGGAGAATAGGCCTTAACGAAAATCAGGTGGAACTTGCCAAAAAATCTCTAAAAATACTGGAAACAGAATATGCTACTGCAAACCAAAATTTCGAAGAGATGTTACGAATGGAACGAAAAATTTTACAGTATCAACTGGCGTTGGAAAAAGCAGTTGCTGATAAACAGGCTGCCATAGCCTTTTTAAATTATTTAATGGGAAAATAAAAGTTGCAATTATGAAATCAATACTAAAAAATATAAAAGAAAACTATAAACTGGTCATCGGAGTTCTTATCGTCGGTATTCTCATTGGGTGGTTGATTTTTCCATCATCCAGCAATTCACAAATGAAAGAATTAGTAGAAACACACGAAGGCCATGATCATGATGAAGAAGCTACTATCTGGACATGCTCTATGCACCCACAGATAAAACAGGACAAACCTGGTGATTGCCCAATTTGCGGAATGGATCTGATTCCATTATCGAGTATGGATTCGGAAGGTGATGATTTTGGCCCGAACGAAGTGATGATGACAGAGTCGGCAGCTAAACTGGCTGATATTCAAACGACAAATGTGAAAAATGAAAATCCTGTAAAAGAAATTTATTTGCAGGGAAAAGTAGTTGCTGATGAACGCAATATGACTGAACTATCCGCACGGTTTGGGGGGCGTATAGAAAAATTGTATGTGAATTTTACCGGAGAAAAAGTTAAAAAAGGAGAGAAGTTGGCTACCATTTATTCACCTGAGCTGGTTATGGCTCAACGTGAATTAATAGAAGCACTGGCACTTAAAGATAGCCGCCCTGCTATTTATTATGCCGCCAGAGCTAAATTAAAATTATGGGATTTAAATGATGAACAAATAGGGCAGATTGAAAATCAAGCCGAGCCCAAATTGCATTTTGATGTTTTGTCGCCTATTTCAGGGACCGTATTGAAAAGGAATGTAACATTAGGCGATTATATAAAAATGGGAGATCCGCTATTTATGGTTGCAGATTTATCGAGAGTATGGGTTTTGTTTGATGCTTACGAAGAAGATTTACCCTGGATAAAAACAGACGATAAAATAGAGTTTACGGTTCAATCTGTTCCTGGCAAGACTTATGAGGCTAAAGTAGATTTTGTAGATCCTTTTATTAATCCAAAAACCAGAACGGCTAAAGTTCGTGTAGAAATAAATAATATGGAACAAAAGCTTAAACCCGAAATGTTTGCCGGTGGAAAGTTGTATTCACAAACAGCAGCAAATATCCAAGAGTTATTAATACCTAAATCGTCGATTTTGTGGACAGGTAAAAGAGCAGTTGTTTATGTAAAAGTGCCCGAAAGAGAAAATCCAACTTTTTTATATCGCGAAATCGTTTTAGGGCCTTTAGCCGGAGATTATTATGTGGTTAAAAAGGGATTATCAGCAGGAGAGGAGATTGCTACTAACGGAGTGTTTAAAATTGATGCTTCAGCCCAGCTGGAAGGGAAAATGAGTATGATGAATCCTGCCTCCGATGAAGTTCCAGCAAGTAAACAAACTGGCGGGAAAGTCTCTACAGGACATGATCATGCGAATATGGATGGTTCTAATAAAGAGGAACAAACAGATCATGAACATACTACACAAACACCTCAAAATTCGGGGCATGCCATGTTTGAAGTTGGCGGTGCTTGTGAAATGTGTAAAAACCGGATTGAAAAAGCAGCACTATCTGTTCAGGGAGTTTCAAGGGCCGAGTGGAATATGGAGGATCATATTCTTCATTTATCATTCAACAGTAAAAAAGTAAACCTTGATGATGTTCACAAAGCCATTGCTGCTGTTGGGCATGATACAGAAAAAATAAATGCACCCGATTCGGTATATAATAATTTGCCTGAATGTTGTTTGTATAGAAACGATAATTAATTACTAACTTAAAACGTATAATTATGAAAACAAAAATGATGAGTTTAACCATTGCATTCCTTGTGGCAGGTATTAGTCTGTTCGCTCAGGAATTGAAAACAGAAAAGTTTAAAGTATATGGCATTTGCGGCATGTGCGAAAACCGCATTGAAAAAGCAGCCTCAGGGCTTGACGGTGTTTCAAAAGCCGACTGGGATAAAGAAACCCAAATGCTTGAAATTTCATTTGAAAACAGTAAAGTAAAAGTCGACGATGTACATAAAGCAGTTGCTAAAGCAGGACATGATACTGAAAAGGTAAAAGCTGAAGATGAAGTATATAATGCGCTACCAGCTTGTTGTTTATATCGTTGAAAAATGATGAAGTGAAAAGAATAAAGATGCTTTTATTGCTTTATAGCCTAAAAGCATCTTTTGATTATATCATTAATATTTTAAGATTTCAGGTTATGAAACCAATTCATTAATTGTCTCTTTTACTTCATGGGT
>JAXHVS010000037.1:0-8677 GCA_034189025.1 Bacteroidota bacterium | reverse complement strand
CCTATGTTTTAACTAACCTACTGATTTTACACACTAATTTTTACAATAATTATAAAATATTGACTATTAGCAAAATAATTTTTATAATATTGGACTCAAGAAGCAATAGAACAGTTATTTGAAATAAAAATTATATCTTCGCTGAGTTGAAATCATATTAACCTTTTAATAATGAGTAATACTAAAAATTTAGTTATCATTCCTACTTATAATGAAAAAGAAAATATTGAAAAGATGATTACTTATATCTTTTCATTAAGCATACCTTTTGAGTTATTAATTATTGATGATCATTCGCCAGACGGCACTGCTGATATTATTAAAAAAATACAAAAAAAATTTCCTGAAAAATTACATTTAATTGAAAGAGAAGGCAAACTAGGGTTAGGAACCGCATATATTACAGGGTTTAATTGGGCAATAGATCATAAATATGATTACATTTTTGAAATGGATGCCGATTTTTCTCATAATCCGGATGATCTAATCAGGCTTTATAAAGCATGTGCTGAAGATGGGGCTGACCTGGCTATCGGATCGAGATATATTTCCGGAGTTAACGTAGTGAACTGGCCAATGGGCAGGGTACTTATGTCTTATTTTGCCTCGTATTATGTCCGGTTAATTACAGGAATGAAAATTAGAGATACTACAGCAGGTTTTAAATGCTATAAACGAAAAGTATTAGAATCAATAAAACTTGATAAAATAAAGCTGAAAGGTTATGCTTTTCAGATTGAAATGAAATTTACCGCCTGGAAACTTGGTTTTAACATTGTTGAAATCCCTATAATTTTCACTGAAAGACAGGAAGGGTCCTCTAAAATGAGCGGTGGAATATTTAACGAAGCTGTTTGGGGAGTTATTAAAATGAAAGTAAACAGTTTTTTTAGAAAATATAATAAAGAAATATAAAATCTATCGTTGGAAATGGATCTCCTAATTAAGAATATTATCATTGTAAATGAAGGGACACAACAACCTGGCAGTTTACTTGTTGACCATGGAAAAATAGCTAAAATCCTTTCGCCTAAAGAAGAAAATACAATTACCGTTAAACAAGTAATTGATGGGAAAGGGAAATATCTTTTTCCAGGAATAATTGATGACCATGTTCACTTTAGGGAGCCGGGGTTAACCACAAAGGCAGATATTTATACTGAATCGAAAGCTGCTATAGCAGGTGGTGTTACTTCTTATATGGAAATGCCTAATACCATACCTCAAACTATAAATCAACAATTGTTAGCTGATAAATTTGATTTGGCTGCACAAAGATCTTTAGCCAATTTTTCATTTTATATAGGTGCCACAAACGATAATCTTAGTGAGATAAAAAAAATCAATCCTACAGAGGTATGTGGAGTTAAAATTTTTATGGGTTCTTCGACAGGGAATATGCTTGTTGATGATAAGTCACTAAACAGATTTTTTGCAGAATCGCCATTATTAATTGCAGCCCACTGTGAAGATGAAACAACAATAAGAAACAATATTTTAAAATTTAAAAAAGAGTTTGGTGAAAATGTGCCCATTCAAAATCACTCCAAAATCAGAAGTGAAGAAGCGTGTTATAAATCATCATCTTTAGCCGTTGAATTAGCCCAAAAATATAACTCTCGATTACATATTTTACATCTAAGCACAGCAAAAGAACTTGATCTTTTTGACAATAACATTCTTTCAAAAAATAAAAAAATCACAGCAGAAGCATGTGTACATCACTTGTGGTTTACTGATACAGACTATCGCGAATTAGGTACACGCATAAAATGGAACCCTGCGATAAAAACATTAAAAGACAGGGAAGCATTACTAAATGGATTAAAAAATAATAAAATTGATGTTGTAGCCACCGACCATGCTCCGCATACATTAGAAGAAAAAGAAAATAGTTATTTCGATGCACCATCTGGTGGCCCACTTGTGCAACACTCATTTGTTGCAATGTTAGAATTGTATCATCAACAAAAAATTACGCTTGAGGATATTGTAAACAAAATGTGCCATACTCCTGCAGATATTTTTCAAATAGACAAAAGAGGTTATATCCGTGAAGGTTACTGGGCTGATCTTGTTTTAGTTGACTTGCAAAATCCATGGACCGTTCAAAAGAACAATTTATTATATAAATGTAAATGGTCCCCTTTTGAAGGGCAAAGATTTAATTCAAAGATAACGCATACCATTGTTAATGGGAACATTGTTTTTAACAATGGAAAATTTAATGAAGAAAAAAAAGGAAAAAGGCTAAAATTCAACAGATCATAATTATTTAAAATTCATAATATGAAAAATTTATCTTTTATTTTAGTTATTTTAATCATACTTTTTGGATGTGATAATCAACCGAAAGAAACGGTTCAGTTGAAATCTGTAGAAATTGAAAATTTTGAAATCATTGCAGACACTATAATTAATGATGTTATCATAAAAAATCCTGATAATAATGAATGGACTGATTTCTGCTTAAGAAAACTGGATAAAACATCTTTAGTAGATCAAATTTTTAATGCAGTTTATTCAGGAGAACTTACTCCATACGATTTTTTTAATGATAGTATTTTAACCATTGAAGATATAAAAGAATTAGAAAAAAATCCTGAGTTTGATCGAAACAATATTGCTAAAGTACAATTCGAAGAAGCCTGGTACTACAACAATCAAAATAACAACATGATAAAAAAGGTACATTCTATTATGTTGGCATACGAGATATACAATAACCAGGGAGAAATAAAAGGATATAAACCTGCTTTTAAAGTATATTTTAACGAATAACCCAATGATAAAAAAAAATAAAGTGCTTTTTGTCGACTCAACACACCCAATTTTAACTGAAAAATTATCAAATGCGGGCTTTTATTGCGATTATAATCCAGATATTGAAGAAAAAGAAATTATTAAAATAATTTCTGAGTATGACGGGCTTATTATAAGAAGTAAAATAAAAATTGATAAAACGATTATTGATAAAGCCACAAACCTTAAATTTATCGGAAGAGTTGGTGCAGGATTAGAAAATATAGACACACAATATGCCAAAAACAAGGATATAAAATGTTTTAATTCGCCCGAAGGTAATAAAGATGCTGTAGGTGAGCATGCCGTAGGAATGCTGCTTTGTTTATTAAATAATATAATAATAGCTGATTCTGAGGTTAGAAATGGACAATGGATTAGAGAAGGAAACCGGGGAACAGAGATTAAGGGAAAAACCGTTGGAATTATTGGCTATGGGAATATGGGGAGTGCTTTTGCTCAACGATTAAAAGGTTTTGGAGCTAAAGTAATTGCTTACGACAAATACAAGTTTAACTATTCTGACGAATATGTAACGGAGAAAACACTTGATGATTTATTTAATGAAACCGATATCTTAAGTTTACATGTGCCATTAACCGACGAAACCCATCTAATGGTTGATAACCAATTTATTCATCAATTTAAGAAAAATATATACCTAATAAATACAGCTCGGGGAAAAGTATTAAAAACGGATGATTTGGTTAAAAACTTAAAGACGGGCAAAATCTTAGGTGCTGCCCTGGATGTATTAGAATATGAAAAAACTTCGTTCGAGAGTTTGCATTCTAATGAGAGATTGCCAGATACTTTTAGTTATCTCATAAAAAGCAACCGTGTAGTACTAACCCCTCATATTGCAGGTTGGACACACGAATCAAATATTAAACTTTCTGAATTTTTAGCCGACAAGATTATTCAAGCTTTTGGATAATTTATTTCAATACAAAATGAGCTGTGTGCCGGCTTCGCTGTTCAATAAATATCTTTCTACCCTTTGTTACCTTATCAATGGACTGATTAGAATAATGCCGAATGGTTAATAACTCCAGGTTATCATTATAAAGCACTCTGAAATCTTTTTTAAGATGCTCAATCAATTTTTTTACTTTATTATTGGTATTGTCAAAACAAAATGAAAAGCTAATGGCTGAGTTTTGAATTAAATTTACTTTTATTCGATGATCCGAAAGATATTTAAAAATCTTACTCAACTCATCCTCAATAACAAATGATAAATCTTTAGGAAATAAACTCACCAGCACCTGATGTTTTTTTAATATAATAACAGGCAAATCTTCTTCATACTCTTCAAAACACTGAATTACCGTTCCATCTCCTTTAGGATTCATAAAAGATTTTACTTTTAACGGGATATTTTTATTATGTAAAGGTTTTATCGTTTTGGGATGGATTACTTTAGCTCCGAAATAAGCTAATTCTACGGTTTCCTGGTACGACAATTTATTTAACTTAGAGGTTTCGGTAAAATATTGTGGATCGGCATTTAAAATCCCTTCAACATCTTTCCAAACCACCACTTCTTCAGCATCTAAAAAATAAGCCAGTAAAGCAGCTGTATAATCAGACCCCTCACGGCCTAATGTAGTGGTTAAGCCATTTTTTGTTCCACCAATAAAACCCTGTGTAATATAACAAATCCCTTTATCGTTAAAATTAAATGCTGACTTTAACTTTTTTTCTGAAACAATAAAATCAACATCAGCATCACGAAATGTTGCATCGGTAACCAAAAACTTTCTTATATCAATCCATTGATTCGTAAAACCTGTTTTATTAAGATATTCGCTAATAATTTTTGTAGAAAAAATCTCACCAAAAGAAATAATCTGGTCATATTTCTCATCGAATGTGTCAAATTCCTTATCCTCAACGTATCTTTTTAAATAATCAAATTCCAATTTAATGATCTCAAATATTGGATGTTTTTTATCATCAAAAAGCTCATCCATTATACGATAATGGTATAAAAATAAGTTCTTAATTTTATCTTTACACAAGGCTAAATTATCGTATGATAGTTTGTTGATTTCTTCTAAGGCATTGGTTGTTTTCCCAAATGCAGATACAACGATAATCAATTTATCGGAAATAGATTTTACAATACGAAAAAGATTTTTTACCCCACTTGCATCCTTAATCGAAGCTCCACCAAATTTATAAACAATCATTTTTTGCGCATTTTTTATCATAAGCAAAGCTTACAAATTTAGCATTTCTTATTTTTAAAATGGTGATAAAATAAATAAACTTTCTATTATGCCGATTTTTTAAAGATTTTGTTCATATTCATAAAATTAAAATTATTTTTGTAATATATAATGCTACTAATTTCATCAGGCATTTTTGGGCTTGCAAAACCAAAACCTTAGTTTTCAAATGAAAGGATACAATATAACTACACTTAACGAATTTATTATCCGCCGACAGGCAAATATTCCTTATGCAAAAGGAGAATTATCTAATTTATTACATCACATTGGCATTGCAGCAAAAGTAGTACACAAAAAAGTTAACAAAGCAGGTTTAGTTGATGTACTTGGCGAAGCAGGAAATGTAAACATACAAGGAGAGCATCAACAAAAACTGGATGTTTTTGCTGATATGCAATTTACAGCTGCTTTAAAAGACAGTGGTGAATGTTGCGGTATTGCTTCCGAAGAAGATCAGGAAATTATTACGTTTGATGATGAACTATCTCAAGACGGGAAATATATTGTCTGTATGGACCCTTTGGATGGATCATCTAATATCAATGTAAATGTTTCGATAGGAACGATTTTCTCTATTTATCGCCGAATCTCTCCTCGGGGAGGGAAAGCTCAACTTATAGATTTCTTACAAGAAGGAAATAAACAAATTGCTGCAGGTTATATTATCTATGGATCATCAACTATGCTTGTTTATACAACCGGCATGGGAGTTAATGGCTTTACCCTTGATACAGGAATCGGAGAGTTTTGTCTCTCTCACCCAGATATTAAAACTCCTCAAGATGGGAAAATTTATTCTTTAAATGAAGGAAATTACAATAACTTTCCCGAAGGAGTAAAAAGATACATTAAATATTGCCAGGACAAAGATAAAGAAACCAAAAGGCCATATTCAGCAAGGTATATTGGATCATTAGTAGCCGATTTTCATCGAAATCTTTTAAAAGGAGGTATTTTTATTTATCCAAAAACAGAAAAAAATCCAACCGGAAAATTAAGGTTATTATATGAATGCAATCCAATTGCTTTTATAGCCGAACAGTCCGGAGGAAAAGCCACTGATGGGATACAAAGAATATTAGACATAAAACCAGAATCGTTACACCAACGTATTCCTTTTTATACCGGATCAACAAAAATGGTAGATAAAGCAGAAGAATTTTTAAAAAATTACAAGTAATTCTGAATAAAAATAAACTTTTATGCACTAGGTAGTTGATAATACAACTGCCTTTTTACTTTATGGATAATCAGAAAATTATACAACTCGGGGAAATTATACCATTTTATAATAACCACCCCCAGGTTAACAAAATTTTGCAAACAAGCAAAAATGGAATCTCAAATTTTTATTTAAGTGGATTGTACGGTTCGTCAAAAAGTTTTGTTGCTGCAACAATTATAAATAGTAGCAACCAAACCCATATTTTTATTTTTCAAGATAAAGAAGATGCAGCCTATTTTCATAACGATATCTCCCATATTTTGGAAACCGAAACCGCATTTTACCCCACCTCTTATAAACGATCGATTATATACGGAGAGGAAGATAGTGCTAATTTATTGCTTCGATCGGAGGTTCTTACCCAACTAGCGGACAACAAAAAACTTATCATCACAACCTATCCCGAAGCAATTGTTGAGAAAGTTATCAACAAAAATACGCTTATACAATCAACACTCCATTTACGTGTTGGAGAACAAGTAAATATTGATTTTATTGAAGAAGTGTTGCAGGAATACCATTTTCAGTATGTTGATTTTGTTTATGAACCTGGGCAATACTCAATTCGTGGAAGTATAATTGATATTTTTTCTTTTGCATCTGATCATCCCTTTCGAATAGATTTTTTGGGAGACGAAGTAGAGTCAATTCGCTCTTTTGACATTGAAAATCAACTGTCGAAAGAAAAATTTGAAAAAATTTCTATTATCCCCAAAATTGTAAATCCCGTATCAGAGAATAAAGAGCTAAAACAAACCGAATCGTTTTTCAGTTTTTTGCCTTCAAATACCAGAATATGGACAGATAACCTGTCATTTATTGCCAACAAAGCTTTACAGATTTATGATAAACTAAGCGAAGAAAATCGCGAAAAGCTAATTATTCCATCCAATCAATTAATACAATCTATTCAAGCCTTACCGCATATTGAATTTGGACAAAAAAATTATTTAAACAGCAGCGAAATAAAATTCAATATTGCTCACCAACCTGCTTTTAACAAAAATTTTAATTTGCTTGGCGAAAATATTATCTCTAATCTCGAAAAAGGATACCAAACTTACATTCTTTCCGATAACGAAAAGCAAATTGAGCGATTACAAAATATTTTTAAGGATATAAATCCTGAAATAACTTTTAGCCCTGTTTTAAAAACGCTTCACGAAGGCTTTATCGATCATGATATTAAAACTTGTTTTTATACTGATCACCAAATTTTTGGCCGATACCATAAATTTAACATCAAAAACAGTTTACAAAAAAAAGAACAAATAACTCTTCGAGAATTGACAGGACTTCATCCGGGGGATTATGTGGTACATATCGATCATGGGATAGGCAAGTTTGGAGGATTAGAAAAAATTGAAGTCAATGGTAAAACACAGGAAGCCATAAAATTAGTTTACAAAGACCAGGACACCTTATATGTAAGTATACATGCATTACATAAAATAAGTAAATACAAAGGGAAAGATGCTGAACCACCCAAAATATATAAATTAGGTACCGGAGCCTGGCAAAAACTTAAACAAAATACTAAGAAAAAAGTAAAAGATATTGCCAAAGAGCTTATTCAGCTTTACGCAAAACGAAAAGCACAGAAAGGTTTTTCCTATGCTCCCGACACATATATGCAAAAGGAACTGGAGTCATCTTTTATTTACGATGATACCCGCGATCAATTAACGGCAACAATAGCTGTTAAAGAGGACATGGAG
The DNA here is from genome assembly GCA_034189025.1 of Bacteroidota bacterium. Classification (GTDB taxonomy): domain Bacteria; phylum Bacteroidota; class Bacteroidia; order Bacteroidales; family UBA12077; genus UBA12077. The sequence goes on along the minus strand of JAXHVS010000037.1, from coordinate 695 downwards.
TCGGAAACCCCCATGGACCGGCTTATTTGTGGTGATGTTGGGTTTGGGAAAACAGAAATTGCTATTCGTGCAGCATTTAAAGCAGTATCAGACAGCAAACAAGTAGCTATTCTTGTTCCTACAACAATTCTTGCTCTTCAACATTATCAAACATTTACTGAACGATTAGCAAATTTCCCCTGCAATATTGAGTACTTAAGCCGCCTTAGGCCAGCAAAAAAACAAAAAGAGATTATAAAAAATCTAAGCGAAGGGAAAATTGATATTATTATCGGAACCCATAAACTGGTTGGAAAAGAAGTGAAATTTAAAGATATGGGATTGCTTATCATCGACGAAGAACAAAAATTTGGCGTATCGGTAAAAGAAAAGTTGAAAAAATTAAAAATCAATGTTGATACACTCACTTTAACAGCAACACCCATACCAAGGACATTACAATTTTCTATGATGGGAGCTCGTGATTTATCGATCATCAATACACCCCCGCCTAATCGTTATCCAATAATCACAGAACTACATACATTCAATGAAGATATCATTAAAGAAGCTATTGAATATGAGTTTCAACGAAACGGGCAAGTATTTTTTATTCATAACCGGGTACAAAATATAGAAGAAGTGGAAAAATTGATTAACAAATTATGCCCTGATGTTAGAACCGTTGTTGCACATGGACAAATGGAGGGTAAACA
>JAXHVS010000036.1:0-7198 GCA_034189025.1 Bacteroidota bacterium | reverse complement strand
TTACAAATTCCTTTTATTGGTTATCAAATAAGCTAACCCAATAAAAAACCCAATAAATCCGACAGCAAGGATAACGGTTAACCCCAAAGATAAACTTTCAGGTACGAGTCCTATTTCCTGAAAATCCAACGAACTTTTACCCGAAGATGTAGTAAATGTTTTTTCTGATGTCATGGTTAGAAATTCCGGTGTTGGTGTAAGGTTAGAAATTATTTTGGCCGGGAAAAACCGTCGTGCTTCGGCTTTAAACATTAACCGTACAACGGGTTCAATGATCGCAAAATACAATAAAAACATTATAATTGACAAAGCATTATTTCGAAAAACCAGTGCTATCAACATCCCGATAGCCATATAACCAATGGCCTGTAAAAAATAAATCAGGATAAGATATGATTTTTCAAAAATAATATCCATGGTAATACCATTAGAAAAAATCATCCCAAATATGAGTATGGCAAGCAATACCATTAAAAAAGTATATATAGCAATGGTCAAAATCATAATTAACTTGCCAGAAATTAAATCACTCCGGCTTAACCCGTTAATTACATTTTGCCTGAAAGTGCGAAAAGAAAATTCGTTGCCAACCAGTAAAATGACAACAATGGCTAAAAACAGGTTAAACCAGCTGGCTACCCAGGGGAAAAACTCCCAGATATTAGGGAACTGATAAAGCCCTTTGACTGAAAATCCGGGGATGCTAAAATGTATACGGGAAACTACCAGAACGACTAAAAAAAACAACAAAAAATGTATAATCATTAATGTTTTAAAAGCCGGATAAGATAGTGTTTTTATTTTTTCGAGCTGAAATAATTTTTTCATTTTTTTCGATAATTGAGTTTAAATTACTTAACTAATTGAAGGAACTGATCCTCTAAACTTTGTTTTTTTAATAAAATTTTTGAAAGGGTAAAGCCTTTTTCAAAGCAATATTTGTTTAGGCCAGCAACAGAATTCCCTTGCTCCAATATCACTGCCAGATCTTTGTCAGATTTTAATACTCTTTTAACAAAATCTGTTTCTCCCAGCATTTGTTCCAGTTCGTCCATTTTATCACTTTGAATATAAACAATATCATCGGTAGCCAGGAGTTCTCCTACTTTCCCATGGGCAATTAAATCCCCCGATTTTAAAATGGCAACATGCGAACAAACTTTTTCTACCTCATCTAAAATATGGCTCGCCAAAATAATAGTTTTCCCCTCATTTGATTGCGATTGAATAATATTTCTTACTTCGGCAAAACCCTCTGGGTCGAGGCCGTTTGTTGGTTCATCCAAAACTAAAACCTCGGGGTTGCCCACCAATACTGAAGCAATAGCAAGTCGCTGTTTCATTCCTAACGATAAAGTATTGTAAGCCGAATGTTTTCGTTTAAGCAAATTAGTAACACCTAATGCATAGTTAATATCGTCTTCAGGAGCATCCTTAATTTTGGCTACAATTTTTAAATTTTCCCATAAGGATAAGTAGGGATAAAAATTAGGCGTTTCGATTAAAGAACCAATACGACGGCGTGTAAATTTATCCATTGATTTGTCAAACCATTTATAGTTTCCTGCATTAGCTTTTAAAATATCAAGAACTACAGCAAGGGTGGTAGTTTTACCGCTACCATTCGGGCCTAATAAGCCATAAACTTCTCCTTTGTTAACGATAAACGAAAGGTTGTTTATGGCAAGAATATTTCCATAACTCTTACTTAACTGATTAACTTCTAATACTTTTTCCACGTGGTAATATTTTTTTAAAGGTTAAAAAATAAGGGAATTTATGGTTCCCTTATATTTTTTATAGTAAAGACGAATAAATTTACCATTAGTTACCCAATTCCGAAAAGAATTTTATTCTCATCAACCGAACATCTTCTTCTGAGTACTCTTCTTCGCCCAGTTCTTCTAGGGCCGCTTCTATCGATTCTGTTTCTGCTTCTTCTCGAAAATATTCATAAATATCCTCTTGCTTATCATCATCAATCACATCATCAATGTAATAATCAAGGTTTAATTTAGTTCCTGAATGTACTATCGATTCAATTTCGTCGAGCAACTCATGCATTTCCAATCCTTTGGCATCGGCAATATCGGTAAGAGGCATTTGCCGGTCGATACTCTGAATAATATAAACTTTTAATCCGGATTTATTAACTACCGATTTTACCACCATATCTTGTGGCCGGATTATTTCTTTTTCTTCAACGTATTTTTTAATTAAATCAACAAATTTTTTGCCGTATCGTTGCGCTTTTCCTGTACCAACACCTACAATCCTGGTCATTTCTTCGAGATTAACCGGATATTGAATGGCCATATCTTCTAATGAAGGATCTTGAAAAATAACAAAAGGTGGTAAATTCAACTCTTTAGCGACTTTTTTTCTTAAATCTTTAAGGATATTAAACAACTCATCGTCCACAGCGCTTGTTTTACCAGATCCAGCTTGGCTATCCATTTCATCATCTTCGCTTTCGTAATCATGGTCTTTAGTCAAGATAAATGGCTGTGGATCTTTTAAATATTCCAGCCCTTTTCCGCTTACCTTAAGCAAACCATAATTTTCAATATCTTTATCAATAAACCCGGCTATTAGCGCTTGACGAAGAACAGCATTCCAATGTTTGTTATCTTTATCAGATCCTTCGCCAAAAATTTCCAATTCATGATGCTTATAGGATTTAATGGCAGAATTTTTCACCCCTGCCAAAACATTGGCAACATGCTCGGCTTTAAATTTTTCTTTTACGGCCTGTATTGCTTTTAAAGCTAGTACTACATCTTCTTTACCTTCAAACTGCTCTTTAGGGTGTAAGCAGTTATCACAATTCTCACAATTTTCGTGTTCATATTTCTCACCAAAATAGTGAAGCAACATTTTTCTGCGACAAACAGCAGACTCAGCATAAGCAACAGTTTCAAGCAACAGTTGTTTTCCAATTTCCTGCTCAGCCAAAGGTTTGCCCTGCATAAATTTTTCCAGCTTTTGGATATCTTTATAACTATAAAAGACGATACATTTACCTTCTCCACCATCACGGCCGGCACGGCCGGTTTCCTGGTAATAGCCTTCCAAACTTTTTGGAATATCGTAATGAATCACAAATCGAACATCCGGTTTATCAATTCCCATTCCAAAAGCAATGGTGGCAACAATAACATCCACATCTTCCATTAAAAACTTATCCTGGTTCCCGCTTCGTGTAGCGGCATCCATCCCTGCATGATAGGGCAAAGCTTTAATGCCGTTAACCTTTAATATTTCTGCAAGCTCTTCAACTTTTTTACGGCTTAAACAATAAATAATACCTGATTTTCCTGAATTATTCTTAATAAATTTAATAATTTCTTTGGCAGCATTAACCTTAGGCCTTACTTCGTAATATAAATTTTCTCGATTAAAAGAAGATTTAAATACATGGGCATCAAGCATGTCCAGGTTTTTCTGAATATCACTTTGTACCTTTGGTGTTGCCGTTGCCGTTAAAGCAATTACAGGAGCCTGTCCAATTTTGTTAATTATCGGGCGTATACGTCGATACTCAGGCCTAAAATCATGGCCCCATTCCGAGATACAATGTGCCTCATCAACGGCATAAAAAGAAATTTTTGCTTTTTTTAAAAACAGAATATTCTCCTCTTTGGTTAATGATTCGGGAGCTACATAAAGCAAACGTGTTTTACCGTCTAAAACATCTTGCTTTACTTTTTGCATTTGTGTTTTGGTAAGTGACGAATTCAAAAAATGTGCTATCCCCTCTTCGGTACTAAAACCACGCATAGCATCAACCTGATTTTTCATTAAAGCTATTAATGGTGAGATTACTATAGCCGTACCATCCATAATTAAAGATGGTAGTTGATAGCATAATGATTTCCCTCCTCCTGTTGGCATTAATACAAAAGAGTCGTTCCCGTCAAGAACATTTCGAATAACCACTTCCTGGTTTCCCTTAAACGAATCAAAACCAAAATATTTTTTGAGGTACTCTTTCAAAGAAATATCAGCTCCTACACTCATGTCTAATTATAAAGTAAAATGATTTAGGTTATTTATAAAAGAAATAAAGATTTCCGAGTAGAACAAATTTTTTATTAATTTATAAAACATGTTTTAAATCGAATCCTTATTTGTTTATTATAAAAATAAATACTTTTGTAATTATAAATTTACAATATTTTTTTTAAAAAAGATAATATTGGGGAACCTAAATATTTTTTATTAATCAAATTTAATATGAGCTGCATATTAATCATTAACAAACAAAACAATGGACATTAAAAATTTAGCTATAAATACAATCTTGCAAGAAGCAGAATCGATTAAAAAACTTGCCGGATATATTGATAAAGACTTTGAGGAAGTTGTAAAATTAATATATCATAGCAAAGGGCGGGTAGTTGTAACCGGGATAGGAAAAAGTGCTAATATTGCTAATAAAATTGTTGCCTCACTAAATTCTACCGGCACCCCATCTATTTTCATGCATGCAGCAGATGCGATACATGGAGATTTAGGAATGATTCAAAAAGATGATGTTATTATTTGTATATCAAAAAGTGGTAGTACCCCGGAAATTAAAGTACTCGTTCCCATCATAAAAAGCAGGGGTAATGTATTAATAGGTATGGTTTCTTCGACCGATTCTTTTTTAGCTAAACAAGCTGATTATGTATTAAAATCAACGGTTGATAAAGAAGCGTGTCCCAATAATTTAGCACCCACATCAAGCACCACAGCACAGCTGGTTGTTGGTGATGCACTGGCAGTATGCCTGCTGGAGTATAGAGGATTTTCGTCAGAAGATTTTGCCAAAGTACACCCGGGGGGGACACTTGGAAAAAAACTATATATGCGAGTTAGTGATTTATATAAAAATAACGAAGCCCCTAAAGTATCTATCAACGAAAATGTAAAAAATGTTATTATGGAGATCAGCTCCAAAAGACTTGGAGCAACAGCTGTTTTGGATGAAAAAAATCAACTAAAAGGGATCATAACTGATGGAGATATTCGAAGAATGCTACAGAAGTTTAATCATTTCGAAAAATTAACCGCTAAAGATATTATGTCACCCAATCCTAAAACAATCTCGAAAGACGAGCTGGCTATTAATGCATTTAATCTAATGGAAGGAAATAATATTACGCAATTAATTGTGGTTCAAAAAGAAAAATATCTTGGAATGGTTCATTTACATGATATATTAAAAGAAGGCATTGTTTAGTATGGCACGTAGCAACAATATGACTTTTCTAGAACATCTCGAAGAATTAAGATGGCATTTAATACGGGCATTTGCATCCGTTATCATTGTTGCTATTGTGGCATTTATCTTTAGTGATATCGTTTTTAACCATATTATTTTAGCACCCAAAAATCCTGATTTTTTCACCAACAAAATGCTTTGCTTTTTAGGGGATAAGGTTAAGATACCCAAACTATGTATTAATAATGAACCTTTCCAGATTATTAATATTAAAATGGCTGGGCAGTTTACCATTCATATCACTATTTCGATTTTTGCAGGGATAATTGTTGCTTTCCCTTATATTTTCTGGGAATTTTGGAGTTTTATTAAACCTGCATTATACGAAAATGAATTAAAACACAGCAGCGGAGCAGTAACTATTAGTTCTCTATTATTTATAATGGGTGTTTGTTTTGGATATTTTATTATTGCTCCTTTATCCATACACTTTCTGGGCTCTTACAATGTTAGCGATCAGGTTTTAAATCAAATCAATCTTAAATCATATATCGGAACAGTAACCTCTGTTACATTGGCTGCAGGAGTAATTTTTGAACTTCCAATATTAATTTATTTTTTAAGTAAAGCGGGGTTGGTAACTCCTGAATTTCTCCGGAAATACAGGCGGCATGCTATTATTATAGTAATGGTGCTTGCCGCAACAATTACGCCTCCCGATATTTTCAGCCTGATATTGGTTACACTCCCCTTACTAATTCTTTATGAAGCAGGAATTGTCATATCAAAAAAAATTGTAAAAAAATTACAACCTTAAGGCTATTAAGCTTATTTTTAATATTTGATTAACCGCTATCAGAATGAAAAAAAGGCTTTGTACCTGGTTATTATTTATCATCTTTATTCTGCAATCAACACTTGCTTTAAGTCAAATTACCAAAGTAAGAGGTGTTATTAAAAATTCCGAAACAGGTGAGCCCATTTCTTTCGTAAATGTTACATTTAAGAATTCTTCCATTGGTACTATCACCAATACCTCTGGCGAATATTTTTTAGAATCAAGGCAAAGTTATGATTCTATTCTTGTTTCCTTTGTTGGATACAAGCCTCAGGCTAAAGCTATTAATGCACTCAGCTACCAGGTTATAAATTTTAACCTTGAACCTAACATATATGAAATCGAAGAAATTATAGTACTACCTACCGAAAATCCGGCACACCCAATCCTAAGAAATATTATCGCCAATAAAGAAAAACATAATCCACGAAAATATGATTCGTATACCTATGAACTATACAATAAAATAGAAATTGATATAAACAATGTAAACGATCAGTTAAAAAACAACCGGTTATTAAAAGATTTCCAGTTTATTTTCGATTATACCGACACCTCGGCAATTACCGGAAAACCCTATTTACCTATTTTTATTACCGAATCGTTTTCCGAATACTACTATCAAAAAGAGCCCAAAATAGAACGGGAAATAATAAAAGCAACTAAAATATCGGGCGTTGAAAACGAAAGCCTTTCGCAATTTACCGGAAAAATGTACCAAAAAATAAACATTTATGAAAATTTCCAAAGGGTATTTGAACCCGGATTTGTAAGCCCTATTGCCGATTTTGGTTTGTATTATTACAAATATTATTTAATCGATAGCGCTTTTATCAATAACCAATGGTGCTATCATATCTCTTTTGTGCCCAAAAGAAAACAAGAGCGAACTTTCCATGGAGACTTTTGGGTACACGATACAACTTTTGCCATAAAGAAAATTCAAATGCGAATGGCCAATGATGTTAATATCAATTTTATTAATGATTTTGTGGCAGAATATGAATACGAACAAATTAACGACAGCATTTGGTTTATGAAAAACGAAAAGCTCTTTTTCGATTTTAACCTTACAGACCGTACATTAGGATTTTTCGGTAAAAAAACAACACACTATAAGAACATCAATATAAATGCAGAACTCCCAAAAC
>JAXHVS010000035.1:0-5448 GCA_034189025.1 Bacteroidota bacterium | reverse complement strand
AATACTTATATCCTATAATTATCCTTCATTAATAATTTTTAATGTATTTATCTTTATTTTTGTTCGTTTTTAATGCAAAAACAGTAAAAAAATGATATACAAAACCCGCGGCATTGTTTTGCACCATATAAAATATTCGGAAACGAGTGTTATAGCTACCATTTACACCGAGCAGTTTGGTAGACAATCATATATGGTAAATGGTGTGCGAGGAAAAAAATCAAAAATTAAAGCCAATATATTACAACCATTATACCTGCTTAATATGGAAGTTTACCATAAAACAACGCGAGATTTACAGCGGGTTAAAGAATTACAAAATGCTTTTATTTTTAATAGTTTACCTTACGATTTAAAGAAAAGCACTCTGGCTTTATTTATTGCTGAAATTTTATACCAAACGCTTCGGGAACAAGAGCCTCATCCCGAACTTTTTAATTACCTTTATCATTCCATTCAAATGCTTGATATAAAAAGCAAAGGGTTAACGAATTTTCATATCTATTTTCTTCTTCATTTAACCAAATACCTTGGCTTTTTTCCCAACAATAACTTTTCATCTGACAACCAATACTTCGATTTGTCGAAAGGAATATTTACCCGACTAAAACCCTTACATTCAAACTCTTTAAATAAAGAAGAAAGTGAAATGCTTAGCCGTTTGCTTGTTTTTTCTGAAAATCAGCATGAAAAATTAAGGATTAATTATGGGTTAAGGATAGCCATAATTGAAAAGATTTTAAAATATTATAAACTTCACCACGAAGGGATATCTACAATTAAATCGTTTAATATTCTTAAAGAAGTTTTTCATTAATCAACAAACAAAGACTATTCGTAAAAAAAAAGTAATACGCTCCGTTATTTTTTATATCCTTGATAAAAAATTAAAGTTTAGATAAAAATAAGAAAGGGTGTTTTTTAACTGCTTTTTCAGAGAGATATTTTTATACATTTGCCTTCCGATAATTTTTTTAAAATTTAATGTATGATTAAATCAAAATTTATAAATACAGGGAAAGATATATTTGCGTTGATTGCAGAATTAACCAATAATTCGGAGATCATAAATCTAGCCAAAGCATCTACTGATTTTTTATGCCCAGAGGAACTAAAAAAACTTGCCATAAAATTTTTACAAAATGATTATAACCATTATGCCCATACAGATGGAGTTTTTGAATTGCGTGATGCTATTGCTCAACAAATAGCAGAAAGATTTAACATAAATTTTAATCCATCAAACGAAGTAATCATAACTGCTGGTGCAACACAAGCAATATATACAACAATAAGTACTTTTATTACCGAAGGAGACGAAGTGGTTTTATTTGAACCGGCTTGTAAAAGTTATGTTTCTGCTATTGAGAGTAATGGAGGACGTCCGGTTTTCGTTCAGCTTAAGCATCCCGAGTATTCAATTGATTGGGAAGCAGCACAAAAAATAATAAACACACGCACAAAACTTATTATTGTAAATTCTCCACACAATCCTACCGGGACATTATTTTCAGAGAATGATATTGCTCAATTACAAAAAATTACCAATGGTACTAAAATAAATATTTTGAGCGATGAGTCCTTTGAAAATATTATTTATGGAAGTAAAAAACATATTAGTGTTTTAAGTAATACGAATCTTGCAGAAAAAAGTATTGTTGTTTCTTCGTTAGGAAAAACCTTTAATGTTCCGGGATGGAAAATAGGTTATTGTTTAGCTGGCGAAAAGTTAATGGCTCAAATTAGAAAAAAACAACAGTTTCAAATAAACGCTGTTAATACTCCTTTGCAATACGCATTTGCCGAATACCTAAATAAAGGATTTGATAAGAATGAATTGCTTAAAGAATATGATGAAAATAGAAAATTAGTTTCACAGATTTTTTATGAATCCCCGTTTGAGTTTATCCCCTCACAAAGTACTTATTTTCAGCTTTTAAGTTACAATAATGTTTGCGACTTAAAAGATACAGAATTTGTACAAAAAATTATGGACAATTATGGCGTGGCTCTATTTCCAATGTCTGTTTTTTATCACGATTATGTAGATCATAAAATGGTTGGTTTAAATTTTGCCTTAAACAAAGAGGTTTTAATAGAAGCAGCTAACCGATTGAAAAATCTGAAACAAAAACTGTAGCCATGGGATTATAAATAATTCCAAATATTATTTATATTTGATATTCATTAATATATAATAGAAAATATGCAATTTATTAACTCTTTAGTTACGTGGCTTAACTTTAAGCGGATATACCAAATTGATTTATTTAAGAAATTTCCATTTGATGTACAACGCGAAACATTGATTAAGCTTGTTGATAAAGCAAAGAACACCGTTTATGGCAAAAAATATGATTTTAACTCCATAAAATCTATTGAAGAATTCCAGCAACGGGTTCCGATTCAGGATTACGATGGGGTAAAACCATATATTGAACGGTTGCTAAAAGGCGAACAAAATATCTTATGGCCCTCCGAAATTCGATGGTTTGCCAAATCATCAGGGACAACAAATGATAAAAGTAAATTTATTCCTGTTTCACGTGAAGCTTTAGAAGATTGTCACTTCAGAGGAGGGAAAGATATTTTGGCGGTTTATACCACAAATTATCCCGAAACAGGGATTTTTAGGGGAAAAGGATTAACACTGGGTGGAAGCCATCAAATCAATAAAATTAATAATGAATCATTTTATGGCGATTTGTCGGCAATTTTAATTGAGAATCTTCCTTTTTGGGCAAATTTTATTAAAACACCCAGCCAGGAGATAGCCTTACTCAGCGAGTGGGAAGAAAAACTGGATAAAATTACCCATGCCACTATTAAAGAAAATGTTACCAGTATTGCAGGAGTTCCTTCATGGACACTCGTGCTTATTAAATATATTTTAGAAAAAACCGGCAAAAATAATTTGCTGGAAGTTTGGCCCAACCTCGAGCTTTTTAATCACGGTGGAGTAAGCTTTGAGCCATACAAGGAACAGTTTAAAAAATTAATCCCTTCCGAAAAGATGAATTATATGGAAACGTACAATGCCTCGGAAGGTTTTTTTGCTATTCAGGATTATCCTACCCGAAACGATATGTTACTTATGCTTGATTATGGGATTTTTTACGAATTTATTCCCATGGATCAACTGGACAAAGAACATCCAAAAGCTTTACATATAGGCGATGTTGAGCAAAATAAAAATTATGCCGTAGTAATATCTACCAATGGCGGTCTATGGCGGTATTTAATTGGCGATACGATTGTTTTTACTTCACTCTATCCGCATAAAATAAAAATTAGTGGACGCACGAAACATTTTATTAATGCTTTTGGTGAAGAAATAATTATCGATAATGCCGAAAATGCTCTTATAGAAGCTTGCGAAAAAACAGGAGCTTTAATTAAAGATTATACTGCGGCTCCAATTTTTATGAATGATGTTCAAAAAGGGGGACATCAGTGGTTAATTGAATTTGAAAAGGAACCCGATAATCCTGCCCAATTTATCAAATTTTTGGATTTGGCATTGCAAAAAGTTAATTCCGATTACGAGGCCAAAAGATATAAAGATATTACCCTCGACAAACCAGTTTTAACCATTGCAAAAAAAGGATTGTTTTATACCTGGTTAAAAAATAAAGGCAAAGTTGGAGGGCAAAATAAAGTACCCCGATTAGCAAATAGCAGAAAGTATATAGACGAATTGATCATTTTAAATAATCAACTATAATTTTTATGATAAACTGGGTAAGCATATTTTTTTTATTCCTTAATGGGCTTCCTTTTATAATAAACGAACCACACTTTCAATACATTTGTGAAAAAGATATACATGCATCTTATTTTACTACCGATCATTTAAACAATTTTTATATTGTGAATAAAAATCAGGTGGTAAGATTTAGCCACAATTGTAAAGAAGAAAAATCATATAGCCAATCAGCCGCATATGCCATTCATGCAATTGATGTAACCGATCCCTTTAAAATTTTAATTTTTAATAAAGATTATAATCAGCTGGTTTTGCTTAATAATCAATTAGCCGAAATTACTGATCCTGTATCTTTTGATAATTATAGTTATTATTCTGTAAATGCAGTATGTAGATCATCCAAAGGAGGTTTTTGGATATTTGATCAAAATACGTTGCAATTGGTTTATTTTAATGATGAGTTACAAGAGCAAAAGAAAAGCCCCCGTTTAGGCTCCTTTTTTAAAGATGACATTAAAACAACTAATATTTTATTGCGAGAAAAAAATGATTATATTTATTTAGGTATTCCTGCCGTTGGAGTTTTAATGTTTGATCTCTATGGGAGCTATATTAAAACATTTCCTGTAAAGATAAAAGATGATTTTCAGGTGGTTAATCAGCATATTGTGTACTACAAATCAGGACAATTATTTTTTTATGATACACAACGGTTTGAACAAAAAAGCTTTAAATTGCCTGTTAAGGATGCGAAAAATGCCCGTTTGGAAAACCAGTTTTTATATATTCAAGAAAACAATAAGTTATTGATTTATCAATGGCAAAATAAAAATAATTAATTTAGGAGTGAAAAATCGGAAAAAAGTAAAAAATAAGAGTTTAAAAAGAGTATACCGTAAAACAATATTGTTCAATAAGCGGGAGTTACAAGCAATCAATCATTATTGTAACAAGTATAAAATAAAAAACAAATCCAAATTTATGAGGGAGACGATTATTTTATCTATTTTAAAAAAATTTGACGAAGATTATCCTTCCCTTTTTGAGCAAAAACCAACCTTGTTTAATCAACATTTAAATAAATGATAAAGAATTAAGCTATGACAAAAACAAATACAGAAAACTCAATGCATATAGCTATTGCCGGAAATATAGGGTCAGGGAAAACAACCTTAGCGGGCTTATTATCAAAACATTATGGTTGGGAAGCTCACTACGAAGATGTAGATGACAATCCTTATTTAAATGATTTTTATGAAGATATGCAACGCTGGTCGTTTAATCTTCAGGTGTACTTTTTAAATAGCCGGTTAAATCAAATTCTGAATATCAGGAAATCTGGGAAAACGGTAATCCAGGATCGCACCATCTACGAAGATGCTTATATTTTTGCCCCCAATTTACATTCTATGGGATTAATGAGCACCCGTGACTTTGAAAACTATTTTACGCTTTTTAATCTGATGACCTCTTTAATTCAACCACCGGATTTATTAATTTATCTGCGAGCTTCAGTACCTACTCTAGTAAATCAAATTCAAAAACGCGGACGTGAATACGAAAATTCTATACGCCTCGATTACCTCAAACGGCTCAACGAAAGATATGAAGCATGGATTGGAGCATATAACCTGGGTAATCTTTTAATTGTTGATGTGGATAATATTAATTTTCCTGAAGTTAAAGAAGATTTAAGCCAGGTTATTAATAAAATTGATGCACAAATACATGGATTATTTTAA
>JAXHVS010000034.1:0-23016 GCA_034189025.1 Bacteroidota bacterium | reverse complement strand
AACGGGTTTTACTTGAACAAGTTGCAGTATTACAGATATTTAGCTGTTATTTTTATGTTTTTGTAGCAACTAAAAAGTTAAGTATTAAATGGCTGAAATATAGTGTGTTAAAAAATATTGAGAAATTCCATGAATACATCGATTTTATTTTGTATCTTTACAAAGACAATAACAGTCAGCATGTTAAGTCAAATGTAGTAACTAATTTAAAATTTATTTGGCTTAACCGCCAGGTTATCAATACTTTCCTGTAGTAAAACCCGTTCAAAATAGTACTGAACTACAGGAAAAATTACAAAAACATATGCAACCTTAATAAAGAAACATATCCTATTGTAATTAATTGACTGCTAATTCAGCCGCGGATTGCAAATCCGATGGTGATGGTTAGCAGCCATTTTTTTTGGTTTGTTTGTAAATCGGAATAAAATATATGTATATATTTATATCGAATTTTAAAAATTATAAGATATGAACAGAATAATCATTTTAGTATCCACAGTATTATTAACTTTTAGTTCTTGTAATTACAAAGAAAAGAAAGCTGAGGAAGAGCATGAAAAAGATGTAAAAAAGTCCACATTAATAGAAAAAGGACAAGACGTACCTAAATTTGAATATATAAATTTGCAAGGTGATACCTTAAATATCAGAGATCATCAGGGAAAAGTAGTCTTTATGAATTTTTTTGCTACTTCCTGTCCTATTTGTATTAAAGAACTTCCCTATCTTGAAAAGGAAATTCAAAAGAAATATAAAAACAACGAAAATTTTGAATTGCTCGTATTTGGAAGAGAACATAATGTTGATGAAATGTCCGCTTTCAAAGAACAAAAAGGGTATACTATGAATTTTATTCCTGATCCGGAAAGAAAAATTTATGCTTTGTTTGCAGAAAAATATATTCCAAGGAATATTGTACTAAACAGAGAAGGAAAAATTATTTATGAAGCTACCGGATTTACCGAAAAAGAATTTTCTACTTTAAAACAAGTGATCGGGCAGGAGCTAAATAAGTAGCAGCCAAATATATTAATTGTTGTTAAAAAGCCATAGATTTGTTCTGTGGCTTTATTGTTAAACTAAAAATTTATTAACAATGAATATTTCATTTCATTCTACCGTAATTTTTGTCCAGGGTATCGAGGTTTCAAAAAAGTTTTATGATATGATATCTTAAAACAAGAAGTATCAGATGATTTTGTAGCTGTAATTACCCTGAAAAACGTATTATCATTGTGGAAAATTTCCAAAGGGCACAAAATTATACTCTTCCAACAAAGGGAATCCTTCAATGAAAATATGCTTTGAATCTGGGCATTTCGATGAAATAAGTAATTTAATTCAATCAAAGAAAATACAACAACTACAAAATGTAATTGAAGAACAGTGTGGACAAAGAACCATAAGGTTTTTTGATACGGATAAAAACCTGGTTGAAATTGGAGAAACATTTCCAGTTTTTATAAAACGACTAAAAAATAAAGGTTTGTATGTTAATGAAATCAATAAAAAAACAGGAGTACCCGCTGATAAAATAAAAAAACTGATTAAATAGTTATCAAATGTTTGAAGCTTTTTACAAATCCCCCATTGGTTATTTAAGAATTATCTCCAACGAAAAGGATATCATAAAAATTGAATTTAGTGATGTATATTATAAAATGAAAATGATTCCTGTGCAAATACAAAATTGCATAAATCAATTGGATGAATATTTTAGTGGGCAACGCCAAAATTTTACCATAGGTATTAATCCGGCAGGGTCTGAATTTCAGGCAAAAGTTTGGAACCTGTTGCTAAAGATTCCTTATGGAGAAACCATTTCGTATTTAGGCCTTGCCCGAAATTTTGGTGATGAAAAAGCAATACGCGCTATAGCATCTGCCAATGGGAAAAATCCAATTCCTATTATCATTCCATGCCACAGAGTAATTGGCAATGACGGCAGTATGACAGGCTATGCCGGAGGATTAATAAAAAAACAATGGCTGCTTGAACATGAAGGAGCCATTCAACAAAAAAGTCTGTTCTGGTAGTATCTTTCTGTTTTTAATGCTTAATTAACTTTAATTTTATAATACTACAAATAGAAAAGTTTTAAATTCAGACAATGACTAAATAATAAAGAAGATAATTCTTATAATACAATAAATATTTCAGATCATCAGAAGACAAAACATTTTGCAAACGTTTGCATTTATTTCATTTTTTAACGCAATCCTTTATCATTAGTCATTTCAGATATTTTTCTTCAATTACTCTGGATGGTTATGAACATTTCTGCTTACCTTATGTTAACTTTTTTATACCGTAAAAAATTTGACTATGCTATAAATTTCATATATTTAATGCATAAAAATATCTGATATTTAGGTTTATAAAAAGGGGTTTCAACTAAAATACAATCAGTAACATATTGCTAATAAAAAAATTACTAAGTTCCCAATTTCTATGCCTAAAAAATCAGATATGTTGTATAACATATTGTAATTTAATCCGGATTCTATGGATATCAACGGAAAAACTTATAAATATTTTTTAGCACGTATTGAACGGCAAAAGATTCAAAATGGCCCTGAAAAAATAAAAAGCCAGCATAACAAAGGAAAGTTGCATGCCCGTGAGCGCATTGCTCTATTATTTGATAAAAATTCGTTTGAAGAATTAGATGCCTTTGTTACTTCAGCAACGCCCGATAGCGGCTTGGGAAAAATTGATTCGGCTTTTGGCGACGGAGTAGTTATTGGATACGGACGAATTAACGGAAGATTGGTTTATGCCTATTCGCAGGATTTTACAGTAATGGGTGGTTCTTTAGGCGCAGTACATGCAAAAAAAATCAATAAAGTGCAAGAGTTGGCCTTACGAGTTGGTGCCCCAATTATAGGTTTAATAGACTCGGGAGGTGCCAGAATACAAGAGGGGGTAGCAAGTTTATCGGGCTATGCCAGCATTTTTCATCATAATGTTAAAGCATCAGGAATAATACCACAAGTTTCGGTAATACTTGGACCTGCTGCCGGAGGTGCCGTATACTCTCCTGCACTGACTGATTTTATATTTATGACCAAAAACACAAGCTATATGTTTGTTACCGGACCCGATGTTGTAAAAGAAGTTTTAAACGAAGAGGTAAATTTTGAAGATTTGGGAGGTGCCGAAATTCATGCTAAAAAAAGCGGTGTTGCCAATTTCATTTACGAAGACGAAGAAAATACTATTCTCGGAGTAAAAAAACTCCTATCATTTTTCCCTTCAAACAATATGGAAAATCCACCTTTCATCAATACTAATGACAAGATTGAAAGGAATGTAGAAAAATTAAGGACATTGGTTCCCGATGACCCAAATAAACCTTACGATGTAAAAAAAGTGATTGAGCTTATTGCCGATAAAGATTCATTTTTTGAAGTGTCGGAACATTTTGCGCAAAACCTTGTTATCGGTTTTGCACGATTAAATGGGAAAGCCATAGGAATTGTTGCCAACCAGCCAAAAATACTGGCCGGAGTATTGGATATTAATTCATCGGCAAAAGGAGCCCGGTTTATTCGCTTTTGCGATGCCTTTAATATTCCGGTTTTAACCCTTGAAGATGTACCCGGTTTTTTACCTGGCTTAGATCAGGAACATAACGGAATTATAAAACATGGCGCTAAATTACTTTTTGCTTACAGCGAAGCATCGATACCAAAAATAACCGTTATCCTCAGAAAATCATATGGAGGAGCCTTTTGTGTAATGAACAGTAAAAACCTGGGTGGTGATTATAATTTTGCCTGGCCAACTGCAGAAATTGCGGTAATGGGCCCTGAAGGTGCAGTATCAATTCTTTACAAAAGAGAATTACAAAAAGCCAAAGACCCAAAGCTGATGAAAAAAGAATTTGCGGCAAAGTACCGTCAGGAAATTGCAAATCCATATATCGCCGACGAAAAAGGATACATTGATGAAGTAATTGACCCAGCAGATACACGAAAAAAACTCATCATTGCCTTTGAATCGTTGGAAAATAAACATATTGAGGCTCCATCAAGGAAGCATGGAAATATGCCGCTATAGAATAGTGTTTTAAGATTGAAAAGAAAATGTTATGAAAAAAATCAAATCTTTATTAATTGCAAACCGTGGCGAAATTGCAATCCGAATTTCGGAAACTGCAAAAAAAAAGGGCATTAAAACATATGGCATCAAAACATCTAAAGAACCGAATGCATTTTATTTGCAACACCTGGATCAGATTCTTGATTTTACTGAAATAATTAGCGAAATACCGGAATTTTTAGATATTGACAGAATTATTTATTCCATTAAAGAAAATAATATTGATGCTGTTCACCCCGGTTATGGTTATTTAGCCGAAAACCCATACTTTGCTCAAAAATGTAACGATAATAAAATTATTTTTATTGGGCCTTCACCTGATGTTATTTATAAGTTAGGAAATAAAACCATTGCCAAACAACTGGCATCGAGCCACCATATTCCTCTTTTACAGGGAAGTAACGGAAACATAAAAAATACAAAACATGCCAAACAAGTTGCCCAAAAAATTGGTTATCCGGTAATTCTAAAAGCCGCCTCGGGAGGTGGAGGCCGTGGAATGCGGGTTGTTGAAGAAGAAAAAGATATCGAAAAAATGTACAGCATGGCTCAAAACGAGGCTGAAAAAGCTTTTGCCGACCCTTCGGTATTTATGGAAAAATATGTACGAAACCCACGGCATATCGAATTTCAGGTACTGGCCGACCATCACGGTAATATTATTCATTTGGGCGAACGCGAATGCTCAATTCAAAGAAAGCATCAAAAATTGATTGAAGAATCACCTTCAGTAGCTCTCACTAAAGAACTCCGTTCTAAAATGGGTAAAGCGGCTATCAACATTGCCAAAGCATCTAAATATCGAAATGCCGGTACTGTGGAGTTTCTACTCGATGAGACAGGAAACTTTTATTTCATGGAAATGAATACTCGAATTCAGGTAGAACATCCGGTAACGGAAATGGTAACCGGTATTGACCTGGTAGAATGGCAAATAAAAATTGCTCAGGGAGAAAAGCTGACTATTAAACAACAAGATATTAAACTCAACGGTTGGGCTATTGAATGCAGAATAAATGCCGAAGATGTACAATCAGGCTTTACGCCGTACCTTGGCACCATAGAAAAAATACAATTTATAAAAAGTAAATATTGCCGGTTCGATTCTGGTATTACAGAGGGATCAATGGTTACAGCAAATTACGATTCTATGCTAGCTAAACTGATTTGCCATGGAGATACCCGGGAAAAAGCGATCACTAACAGCTTAAATGCACTTAACAGGCTACAAATTCTGGGCATTAAAACAACCATCCCGTTTTGTAAAGCTGTAATGAATCATCCTAAATTTAAAAAAGGCGAAATATCTACTTCTTTTATTACAAAAGATATGAAACAATTGTACCACCAGGAACCTGATGAAGAACTGATTGCTGCATTCTGGGCTGCTCTTAATCACAATGTTCAACTCGACATTGAAGATAAAACTTATGTTGATTACGAAAAAGGGAAAAACATGACTCCCTGGCTATTAAATAAACGACTAAAATCACTGTAAATTAAACAATTATCGCATGATGTTTTCAAGATCAAAATCAAAAAAACAAAAGTTTATTTCCTGTACCGAAAAAAACAAAAAGTATGAATTCATCAATCCAAAAGAACTTTACATCAAGCAGGGAAAAGAGAATATACCGATCGAAATTGTTTCCGACAAACAGGGATTTGTATATATTGTATGGAAAAAGCGTAAATACCTGGTAGATATAATTGAGAAAAATCAAAATCATTACGAGATTTTAGTAAATGGTGTAAGCTATTCTATTTCGGTTGAGTCTCCTTTTTCGTATAAACGCCGAAAATACCTGGCAAAAACCAAAGAAGCCTCTAAAGTAGAAAAAATTCAGGCTCCCATGCCTGGTAAAATTATTGAAATTTTAGTAGAAGAAAACCAGGAAGTAAAAGAAGGAGAACCATTATTAATTCTTGAAGCCATGAAAATGCAAAACGAAATTATTTCGAATATTCATGGAAAAATAAAAAACATTAACTTCAATGCCGAAGATACAGTTATGAAGGACGATGTGCTGATTGAGGTAGAAAAGTAGTGGTTTGTAAATTTACTAATTCAATCACTATATAAGGATTATTATAATATCAAATTTGTTTTTTCAAACCTTTTATGCGTAAAATTTAGTTTTAGTTAAAAATTACTATATTTAGTTTTAAAATAACACTTTATTTTTTTAACCCATGATATCTTCTTCTATCAAACCTGTTGAAAATAAAGAAAGAATTCAAATTCTCGATATTTTAAGAGGGTTTGCTATTTTAGGTATTTTAATGGTAAACATGCCTATGTTTAATTCGCCATTTATGGCAAGAATAGGTAATTTTTCTCTCTGGCAATCGTACCCCAATCAAATCGCTGATTTGTTTATCCGCTTTTTCTTCGAAGGCAAATTTTTTTCTCTTTTCTCTATCCTTTTTGGAATTGGATTTTATCTTTTTTTGCAAAAGCAAAACGAATCAGCAAAGAGTATTCTTCCTACATTCAGGAGGAGGCTTTTTTATTTATTGATTTTTGGAGCACTTCATATCACCTTATTATGGGCAGGCGATATTTTATTCTTCTATGCTTTATTTGGTTTCATATTAATATTGTTTAAAAAGAAATCGGCCAGTGGATTAAAAAAATGGATCATAGTAATGATTCTAATTCCGATTATAATTACCGGATTTGCTGTTTTAATGATTTATATAGGAAAAATGCATCCGGAGGGAGCTAAACAAATCGAAGCTTCGTTTACCCAACAGGAACAAAACATGAAAAATATAATAAGCCGGGCACTGGAGATTTATGCCAATGGCTCATTTTCAGAGATTTTTACCATGCGATTAACCGAATGGAGACTCTCGTTAAATGGAATATTTTTCTTTTATCCCAACGTATTTGCTATGTTTTTACTGGGATTTTATATCGCCAAAAAAGGATGGCTGTTCAACATCAAAAAAAACAAACTTGTTTTTCGTAAAATGTTTTGGTATGGATTACTCCTTGGAATAATTGGTAATACAGTTTATACGTGGGGTATGGAACAATCGAGTCAGATGGATATGAACCCTGCTACCCTAATTGCCATTACAGGGTTTGGTTTTGGTGTACCAGCCATGACACTGTTCTATATTGCTGCATTTGTCCTGGCATTGGAGAAAGGTATTTTTAAGTGGTGTACAAAAATGCTTGCTCCATTAGGCAGAATGGCACTTACAAATTATCTGTTACAATCCATCATTTGTACTACCATTTATTATAGCTATGGAGGAGGATTATACGGGCAGGTTAATATTTGGCAGGGAATTATTTTAACATTCGTAATTTTTATTATACAAATTTTCATTAGCCGATTTTGGTTAAACCGATATTATTACGGGCCGTTTGAATGGCTATGGCGTACCCTTACATATAATAAAATTCAAAAATTTAAAATACATTAATAAACTTTATTTTTATTCTTATGATGAATACAGCTACCATAATATCCTTTACGATATATATTTTAGGGATGCTTGCTATAGGTTTTTATTTTTATTACCGAACCAAAAATATTTCAGATTATGTTTTAGGCGGCAGAGGTTTAAATCCCGTTGTTGCGGCACTTTCTGCAGGAGCTTCTGATATGAGTGGCTGGTTATTGCTGGGGCTACCCGGATTAATGTACACAACAGGTATTAGTGGCAGCTGGATTGCCATTGGCTTAACGATTGGTGCATTCTTAAACTGGCATTATATTGCACGGCCATTACGTAATTTCACAGAAAAACTCGATGATTCCATTACCATACCTGGTTTTATTGCCAACCGTTTTAATAGCAGAAATTTACGTATTGTATCCTCTATTGTAATCCTTATCTTTTATACCTTGTATGCATCATCCGGTTTGGTTGGCGGAGCAAAATTATTCGAAGCTACTTTTAATTTAGATTATCAAACTGCATTAATTGTTGGAACCATAGTGATTGTTTCGTATACATTCCTTGGGGGTTATAATGCTGTTTCGTGGACCGATTTTTTCCAGGGCACTCTTATGATGTTATCCTTATTAGTTGTTCCTATTATTGCAATTCGAGAAATAGGTGGTTTTGCTGAAACTTTCAGAGTAGTAAAAGAAATTAATACTGATTATTTAAATATTTGGACAGGAACAACAATCATTGGTATAGTATCACTATTATCCTGGGGATTGGGATATTTTGGGCAACCACATATCCTTGTCCGGTTTATGTCGATCAACAGAGTAGAGAACGTAAAAACTGCCAAATATGTAGGCATGAGTTGGATGATTATATCCATTGTTGGTTCATTAATGGTGGGATTTTTTGGAATAGCCTATGTTGCAGCTCACGATGTAAGTTTAAAGGATAGTGAAAAGATATTTATCCTCCTTTCTGAACTTCTTTTAAATCCATGGATTGCAGGTTTTGTGCTGGCAGCTATTTTGGCAGCAATTATGAGTACGATCGATTCTCAACTACTGGTTTCATCGTCGTGTTTAACACGCGATATTTACGAAAAAGTAATTAAGCAAAATGCAAGCGACAAAGAATTAGTTTGGATTGGCCGCGCAACAGTCATTGCCATCGCATTAATCGCTTTTTATATTTCTACCGATCAGAATTCCACAGTATTATCGCTCGTGGCTTATGCATGGGCAGGATTTGGTGCGGCTTTCGGGCCCATAATTATCCTGTCGTTATACAATAAGAATATTTCTGCTGGTGGAGCTTTAGCCGGAATGATAACCGGAGCTTCAACTGTTTTAATTTGGAAACAATTGGAAGGGGGATTGTTTGATTTATATGAAATTTTACCGGGATTTGTTTTTGCTTTAATCGCTATTGCTATTTTCAGCAAACTGTTTCCTGTTAAACAAGAACAAAAAGATCAATATTTAAACATCCGTGCAAATAAATAATTTCAGGAAAACTACGCTCTCGGATGAAACTGAATAATGGCATCACGCAGATATTCACGATCCAAATGAGTATAAATCTCCGTAGTGATAATCGATTCATGCCCCAGCATTTCCTGTACAGCACGTAAGTCTGCACCGCCATCAATCAGGTGTGTTGCAAACGAATGACGAAAAGTATGCGGACTGATATTTTTCTTTATTCCGGCAATTTTTGCCAGATCTTTTACAATGGTAAAAATCATTACCCGGGTTAATGGTTTTCCCCGACGATTTAGGAAAACAATATTTTCGCCCGATTTATCGATATTTGAAAGTAGGTTTCTGTCCTGAAAATAAAACTGAATTTCTTTCATGGCCTTTTGCCCGATAGGGACTAATCTTTCTTTACTTCCTTTACCGGTTACTTTTATAAAGCCATCTTTAAAGAAAAGATTACTAATACGAAGATTGATCAACTCTGAAACCCTTAAACCACAACTATACAATGTTTCAATAATGGCTTTATTCCTTTGCCCTTGTGGATTACTAAGGTCAATAGCTGCAATAATACGGTCAATTTCTTCAATGGATAATACTTCGGGTAATTTTCTGCCTATATTAGGTGTTTCTAATAGTATAGTCGGATCTTTATCAATATAATCATCAATAATTAAATATTTATAAAAAGCTTTTAATCCGGAAATTATTCTGGCTTGCGAACGGGCATGGAGCTCCATTTCATTTATCCAACCAATAAAATCTTTTAAATGGCTTAATCTTACTTCTTCAGGAGACAATTTTAAATTGTTAATTTCTAAAAATCGTACAAACTTTTTAATATCTCTTTCATAAGATATGATTGTATTTTGTGAAAGAGCCTTTTCCAGCTTTATAAAATTTTTAAATTGCTTTATAGCAAATTCCCAGTCCATTTATTCCTTATTATCCAAAGTTTATCAAGAATTAAAGATAAATAATATTCAATTATTTTGTTATATTTTATCGGGAATTCTATTAACATTTTATAGATTAAACATTTTAAGTTAAAGATCTTTCAAAGTTAATGTTATTCATTAAATTTGCAGAAGAAGTTTACAAAGCAACTATGAAAATCCAAATTATTAATGGCCCAAATTTAAATTTACTTGGAAAACGGGAGAAAGAAATTTACGGAGAAGTATCTTTCGAAAAATATTTAAAATTACTCCAAGATCATTTCAAAGATATTACGATTGAATATTTTCAATCCAATATTGAAGGTGAAATTATTGATAAAATTCACGAAACAGGATTTAATTTTGATGGTATTATTTTAAATGCGGGTGGTTATACCCATACATCAGTATCTATTGCCGATGCAATAGCAGCCGTAGATGTACCGGTTATCGAAGTGCATATTTCTAATATTTTTGCTCGTGAAGAGTATCGGAAAAATTCATTCATTGCAGAAAAATGTATAGGATCAATTTCCGGTTTTGGACTCGATAGTTATCGTTTGGCTATTGAAAGTTTACGCGTATATAAAAAGTAGGCTGCTTCGGGCAGCAGAAAGCATTCAATAACAGTTTTAACAAATTTTATATTCCAAAAATTTACAAATAATCCCAGATTATGATAAAGAAGACCAAAATCGTAGCTACCATTTCAGATAAAACATGCACACCAGATTTTATCAAAAAACTATATGATAATGGAATGGATGTTGTTCGAATGAACACAGCCCACCAAAGTATTGAGGGTGCATTAAAAGTTATTCACGATGTACGATCTGTATCTGAAAAGATAGCATTACTTATTGATACCAAAGGGCCTGAAGTAAGAACATCAAAAACAGATCGGATAATTCAAATTAACACAGGGCAGAAAATAATGGTTATGGGTGATCCTGATAAAGAATCTACCGATGAATGTATTTATGTATCCTATACTGGATTTGTTAACGAAGTGCCTAATAATACTAAAATATTGATTGATGATGGATATGTTGAACTGGAAGTAATTAATAAACAGGGTGATTCGCTGTTATGCAAAGCGCTCAATGATGGCGAAGTGAAAGGACGTAAAAGTGTGAATGTTCCAAATGTACATTTTAGCCTTCCATGCTTAAGCATAAAAGATAAAGAATTTATCCGTATAGCCATTGATCAGGATGTTGAATTTATTGCACACTCGTTTGTTCGCAGTAAAGAAGATGTTTTAGAAATTCAAAAAATTTTAGATGAACATGACAGCCAGATTAAGATTATAGCCAAAATTGAAAATCAACAAGGGGTTGATAATATTGAGGAGATTTTAAATTACGCTTATGGTGTTATGGTTGCCCGAGGTGATTTGGCTGTTGAAATACCTTACGAAAAAATCCCGGGTATCCAGCGTGAGTTAATCAATAAATGTATCGAGCGACGTAAGCCAGTAATTATCGCTACCCAGATGTTGCATTCTATGATTAAGAACCCGAGGCCAACACGTGCTGAGGTAAACGATGTAGCCAGTGCAGTATATAATAATGCCGATGCCATTATGCTAAGCGGCGAAACTGCCAGCGGAAATTATCCGGTAGAATCGGTATGCACTATGGCACGCATAGCCAAAGAGATAGAGAAATCAAAAGATTTGATAAATGATATTCCGATTGTAGTAATCAATAACCGGGTGGCAGCATTCCTGATAAAAACGGCAGTACAAGCATCCGTTAGCCTGGATGCAAAGGCTATTATTGCCGATTCTATGTCGGGACGTACTTTACGAAGTTTGGCCGCTTACCGTGGGGCAAAACCTATTTTTGCTCAGTGTTATTCAAAACGCACTATGCGCGAAATGGCATTAAACTATGGAGTAATTGCCAGCTATATGAATCCGAAAGATACTTCACATGAATTTTTACTTGAGGCGATAAATAACCTTTTAAATGAACAAACCTTAAATAAAGATGATCTTATTGTAGTTGTTGCCGGTAATTTTGGGCGTAGCTTTGGGGCTTCATATACCGAAATTGGAACCATTGATAATCTTATGGGAACTTTATCATAATAAAAACAAACAAAAAGCTGGGACATTTTTCAATATCCCAGCTTTTTTGATTTAAAATCCTGTTGTTATCTTAATTTAACATTACCATACTTTGTATGGATATAAATTTTTGATTTTGTGTTATTATCATCTCCTACAGTTCCCTCAACAGATAATGAGTTGCTCTCTTTAATACGGTTCACTTTGCCTTTATCAGGATAATCGATATTAGCGTATTTTGCATATCCCTTAATTTGGTATGATGCATTGGTATCAATTCCCAATTTTATACCTCCATACTCGTTGTCAATATCAATTTTTTCAAAACTTTTTGGTATATAATCAACTGATATTCCTCCATAGCGATTATCTACTTCCAGCAACTTGCCAACTTCTTTAAACTCCAGCTCGGTATATCCTGCTGTACCAACAAAATTGCTTATGTTTCCTATTTTATAATTGTCATATTTTGATTCACAAACAATTGAACTGCCTTGATCAACGTACAATTTTGAATATTTAGTAACCGCTATTAAAGCTTTACTTTGTTCGATTTCTAACTTAGAGTACTTTAAAGTAACATTAAGCCACTCACATTCGTCAATTTTACCATTCGAATAGCCTAAAGATACTTCGCTAAACGGTTTTTTATTGCCTCTGATAATTTTATTAATCTTAATATTTCCATATTTTACATCAACTAGCGCGTGTCCATAAATCTCGTTAATAAATACATTCCCATACTTATTTTCCAGATCGAGTTTAATATTTTTAGGAATTTTTATGTCGTAATCAATGCTAAACTCTTTTTTTGTATCGCTAAATGTAAAATTCCATTTACTAAATTTGCTGTCTATTGTTGTAATTGCTTTTATGGTATTTCCTTCCTGGGAAATATCAACATGAATATATTCGAGTAACTCTTTGGCTTTATCGTCATTTCTATGGTCCACGGAAATAGCCACATCAATAACAACCTGGTTTTTGTCCCAATTATTGATATCCACATCGCCAAATTTATTTTCGATAAAAAGTAGTGTATTTTGGTCGGCATTAAATTCTTTATGCAGACTTTTTGAGAATTCATCAGGAGCCGAAACGGCCGCTGTAACTACTAAAATTTGTATTAAAAAGAGTAATAATACGGATTTAAATGTTGGTGCTTTCATAGTTTTCATATTTTTCTTGTTCTATATTTTTAACTTGTTGTAACTGTCCTAATATTTGGTTCATTACTTCAACTTTTAGTTGGTAATGTTGTATCATGGCATTTATTACTCTGTCGTCGTTTGGATTTAGAGTCAAATCTTTTTTCAGGTTTTCATAAATTGAATCCATTTCGTTTAGTTCATGCATTAACATTTCTTTTTGCTTACTATCGACAAATGAAAAATCATTGATTTCGTTGTACTTCTGATTTACAAGTTTTGTATAATACATTTCCACTTCGTTGTATTCTGGAGAAATTTCTCGTAATGCAATACCTTTTTTTACAGATAGTGTTGTGAATGTATTATCATATACCCAAAGCCCTGAGAGTACAACCAATAAAGTAACTACTGCTGCTTTAAGCATAAAACCTAACGTAAAAGTTTTATTCTTGCTTTTGTGCAGTTGGTTCAGTTTTTTATCAAACCGCTCGAAGTGGCCTTCAGCGGGTTCAAACGAATCGAAAACCGACCGATTTTTATTAATTATTTTTTCCAGATCTTTCATATTTAGTTGGTTTTTACTTTTTCTTGTAAATTTTTTAATAATTTTTGTTTTGCCCTGGCACATTGTGATCGCGAGGTTGAGCTGCTTATTTTTAATATCTCGCTTATTTCATCATGATCGTACCCTTCAATTAAATAAAGCGATAAAACAATCCGATAGCCTTCCGGTAAATTTCTAATTTCACTTCTAACCTCTTCTGCTTTAATCTTCACCTCCTCTTCTTTAATTATATCGTCAGGGTCTTTTTTTTCTTTTAGCTCGTAAAACGAGTTCTCGATCGATTCCATATCGAACTTTTTTTTTCTCATTTCGTCAAGCGAATGATTGATGGCTATCTTTTTGAGCCATGCTCCAAAACTTACTTCCCCTTTGTAAGTCTTCATTTTTTCAAATGCTTTTAAGAACGCTTCCTGCATAATATCTTCTGCTTCCAAACTATCGTTCACAATGCGTAAGCAAGTATTATACATTGCTTTATAATATAATTTATACAGTTGAAACTGAGCTTTTTGCTCTCCCGATTTACATCGGTCAATAACATCCTGATGGATATTTCTGTATATATTTCCCTGTTTACTCATATTCCGATTTAAAGACGTTAAATAAAGTACTACGCTGCACAATTTTACATAATTTATTAAATTTTATGTAAAGAAAATTTCTTAACTACTTATTTAAAAAACGTATTTTAATAAAAAGTGATGCATGCATTAAATAAATTATTTTTATTTATCAGCCTGGCTTTTTATACTGGGTTGATACGTTGAGCGAAACCTGCATTTATTGTTTTAGTCCCGATAAAAAAAAACAAAACAATAAATTAGTATTTGTTAATATATTTTGCATTATATTTTTTTTAAACGATCATGCTTACAATTTAACTATTTTTGCGCTTTTAATTTTAACGCTAAATTTTATGAAAACTCAACCATTTAAAAGCATATTTAAAAATATTTTAATTTTTAACCAATGGAAAAGAAAAAGTTATTCGGTTTTTGCCAGTTTAAATAAAATTGTAAAGATTACAACACTTAACCTGGCTTACACTATTGTACTATTACCTGGCCAGGTATTAAGCCAAACCGATACATCGAATATTAAAAATCATGATCTGGACGAAGTTATAGTTAGTGCACAAAAATCGCCGGTAGTTTACTCACAACTGTCGAGAATAGTAACCACCGTTGAAAATGAAGAAATAGCTCTAATGCCTGTATCGAATATCAACGATGTGTTGGAAAATTATTCTGGAATTGATTTAAGGCAACGCGGAGCAAGTGGTATTCAGGCTGATATAAGTATTCGTGGCGGCTCTTTTGATCAAAATTTAATTCTTCTAAATGGTATAAATATTTCTGATCCTCAAACCGGCCATCACAGCTTAAACCTCCCTATCAACATTCAAGCAGTAGAACGTATTGAGATTTTAGAAGGCTCCGGATCGCGAGTTTTCGGGCCTAATGCATTTAGCGGAGCCATTAATTTTATTACCAACGAATCGGATATAAACTATACCAAAGCGAGTATTACTTTTGGCGATTTTGGATTATTTAATTCGAACCTTTCCGGTGCTTACCGGATAAAAAATACACGTCAGTTTGTTGCACTCTCAAAATCTATAGTCAACGGTTATGCAAAAAATACCGATTTTGATCAATACAACCTTTTTTATCATTTTAATTATAATACGAACTTTGGAAAGGTCGATTTTCAAACAGGATATACAGATAAACAATTTGGAGCCAACAGCTTTTATACCCCCGCCTATCCAGATCAATACGAACAAATCAAAACCACTTTTGCCAGCCTTAAATTCGAAATCGGAAATCAGTTAAAAGTGATCCCTGTTATCTATTTTCGCCGCCACCAGGATCGCTTTGAATTGTTTCGTTATGAACCTGCCGACTGGTACACTGGCCATAACTACCATTTAACCGATGTATACGGAACCAAAATAGACGCACGCACAAGCACTTTGATTGGAATAACTACATTTAGTTCAGAAATCAGGTCGGAAAATATTTTAAGCAATGTTTTGGGCAAGCCTATGAATGATACCTTAAGTGCTATTGGAGAAAAGGAAGGCTATTACACCAAGGACTACAGCCGCACCTTATCGAATTATGCCATCGAACATTCTTTTTCTTATTCAATCTTGTCTGTTAACGCAGGTTTAATGGCAAGTTGGGTTTCAGAAAACCATTTTGACTTTAATATTTATCCCGGCATGGATTTAAGTTTGGCTTTTTCCAAACATTTAAGGTGGTATGCATCGGTTAATAAATCGCTTCGCTTACCTACGTTTACCGATTTATTTTATGAGGGTCCAAGTAATATTGGAAATCCTGATTTAAAACCCGAGGAATCCTGGAGTTATGAAACAGGAATGAAATATCAAAATCAATGGATTAAATCAGACGCCCATATTTTTTATCGCGATGCAAAAAATTTAATTGCCTGGGTTAAACCCAAAAATTCGCCACCAACAGAAAAATGGGAAACGCAAAATTTAACAGAAGTAGCCACATTGGGTTTTGGTATAAACCAAAAGATATTTTTGGGTCATTTTATTTCTTCTAATGTTTTAAAATATATTGATATAAAATATACTTATTTACACCAGAATATTTATTCTGGTGATTTTGAAACAAAATATTCATTACATCATTTAAAACACCATTTGATTATTAATTCATCGCATCAAATTATAAAAAACTTAACACTAAACTGGATTGCAAAATATCAAGACAGATTTGGCCGTTTTATGTACTATGATCAAATTCGGGCAGAATATACAGAAGAAAAAGAATTTGATCCTTATTGGTTGTTCGATGCAAAATTGACATATAACCTTAAATGGATTGATGTTTATGCTGAAGCCTCCAACATATTTAATATCAATTATTTTGACATTTCAAATACTACTATGCCAGGCAGATGGTTTAAAATTGGGATACATATCAAAATAGATCATTAGAATATTAAAAAATTAAAAAAATATAAATTTAATTACTTGAAACTATTGATTTTGTAATAATTTTTATATTTTTGTTGAGAATCCTAATCTTTAATTAAATCAAATTACACAATGAAAAAATTACAATTATTACTGGTAGCCTTTGCACTTATTAGTTTTACAGCACTTTATTCTTGCGGCGGTTCTAAAGAAAAAGCTGAAGAAAAAGTAGAAGAAGCAACTGAACAAATGGAAGAAGCAAAAGAAGAAGTTGAAGAAGCTGCTGAAGAAGTAGCTGATACAACTAAAGAAGTTGTTGAAGAAGTTAAAGAAGAAGCTGAAGAAGTTATTGAAGAGTAAATTAATTAGTGCAAAAGAGAAAAAATTAAAGCAGGACAGATTGTCCTGCTTTTTTTATTATGATTATTTTTTATTTACATTTACTCATCATCCATCTCTTTTGCTGCTTTCTCAATCTCTTTAGCAGCCTCCTCGGCCGCTTTTTGATACTCTTTTAATACTTTATTGGTTTCTTTCTCATACTTATTCACTGCGCTTCGGGTGCCCAATCCAATTATGAAAAATAAGATTAATAAGCCACCTAAAACATAGGAAACAATTTTGGCAGGTTTATCTTCACCTTTCAATACCAACGTAACGGCCAGGTATAATAAATATAATCCATACAGGTTAATTGCCAAATTAATTACAGTACTAAGAATTCGAACACCACCTAAGAATCCAAAAAAAGCACTAATAGGCATTATTACCATTATAGCAGCAGCTACACGCATACTAGGCTCAAATTCCGAATTGCCTTTCGCAATAGATGAAATAATTAATACAATTACAGCACCAATAAATACTCCAATAACAGCTGCTATAATTGACCAAATTAAGGCAAGAAAGCCAACAGCGCCACCAAATAAACCAGAAGAGGCTGATAAATTAAGCAAACTCCAAATTAATGCAAAAATACCCGCAATGGCTCCGTAAATTAAGGCTTTTACTACAGGTTCACCTATTCCACCTGTGGTTTCCATCGTTGAAAAATACTCCTTTGGAGATAAAAGAGCTTTTTTTGAATCTTCGAAAAATTTCTTAAAACTAAATCCCTGATTGCTCATAATATTAACTTTTAAGGTTAGGTAATAATTTTTAACTCATTTTAAAATAACAAAAAGCTAAAGGCTTTTGCCATTTAAAATTACAAAATTTTATGAAGGAATAAAATTTGTTTATCTAATTTCATGATTTTCAATAAAAAAAAATAATAAGCACCATTAGTTAAAACCTTTATTTTCAATAATTTATTACATTAAGCCCCAATAAATAAAATTCTTAAAATATTCTAAACATAAAGACATGAATCATGCCGGTTACTACTTCGCCTTTTTCATAGTCCAATTCTGAGCCAAACAAACTATGTGGAATAATATAAATTAGTAAAAGCACAATGGATGCAACCAAAGTGTATGTGTAATTTGCTTTTTTTCTGTTTGCTACAACAGCAGCAATCCAAAATATGATACCAATCAAAGTTTTATTATCGGTTAAATCCCATCCCAAAGG
This sequence comes from Bacteroidota bacterium, assembly GCA_034189025.1. Classification (GTDB taxonomy): domain Bacteria; phylum Bacteroidota; class Bacteroidia; order Bacteroidales; family UBA12077; genus UBA12077. Next base: position 4,761 of record JAXHVS010000034.1, on the reverse strand, counting down.
AATCCCTGTCCATGCCTGGCCAAAAGCAAAATATTGAACAATAGGGCCAAATATCAATCCTCCGGCAATTAATAATGCTAACGTCAATCTTCCATAAAAAACTTGTTGTTTTAGTTTTCCTAACGCAAATAAACCCGATATATTGGATATTAGCATGGCTAAAAACATAAAAAGGACGTGTGGAATCAAAGCCCAGGAAGGAACTTCGCCTTTGAACCTAATAATTACTTCCTGTGTTTTTTTACGGTTATCAGGGGATTCGTCATCCCAAAAACGAATATAATATTTCAGCTTGCCAGCAGGTGGTTGTTTAGGCAAATATCCATTTAATGTTTGATTTTCATACATTAAATCAATACTACTCCAGTCATCATTGGTAGGATATCGCTTAAAAATAATTTCACCTTTAACTAATGAATCATCTACAGGGATAGTAATCCTACAATCTTTGGCCGAAACATGTGTTCGTGGAAGTTGAAATTCCAGCACAGTCTTTTCGAATGCTATTATAGATTCTTTTGGTTTTGTGGGCCCTGTTTTTCGTTGAAAATAAGCTGATGCTAAGGTAATCAATATAGCAAGTATCCAAAAAATTGTTTTTTTCATTTTCAAATCATTATAATTGTACAATAAACACTTTCTTTTCTTCTTTCCTCATAACTTCAACCGTAATAATTTGTCCGGGATTTAATTTATTTAATCGTTCCATGTACTCATAAATATCACCCACAGGCATACCATCCATGGCAACAATTACATCCCCCGATTGCATTCCGGCTTTATCGGCAGGTTTTCCTTTTATTACCAGGTCAGCCCGCAAACCGCGTTTTTCAACGCCCGAGAAATCGGGCATAATCCCTAAAGTGACTTTAAGCTCACGACGGTTATAATCGCCATCGGGTACTTTAGGCCCTGCCTCCTGAAACGTTAAATGAACATTTTTGGAAGATAATTTAAAAGCCAGTTCGTAAATATATTGGGAAACATCTACCAATCCGTTAAAATTAATTGCTCCAACAGTATCATTGGGCGTATGATAATCGATATGCGCACCTGTAGAATAAAAGAAAACCGGAATATTTTTACTGTAAAAAGAAGAGTGATCTGATGGGCCGTATCCTTCCTGAGACAATCCTAATTTAAAATTATAATTTTTATTTAACACGTTAAGTAATGAATCGGCTTCAACAGAAGTCCCTACACCTCCAACTTGCAAGCTATGATCTTCTTTCAACCGTCCCACCATATCTATATTAATCATAGCTGCAATCAAGGAGTCTGCAACGGGTAATTGGTGAACAAAATGCTTGGATCCCAATAATCCCATTTCTTCGGCGCCAAATGCAACAAAAATAAAATTGGTATTCAGGCTGTCTTTTTTCGTTGCCAATTTTTGAGCAATCTCTAACATGGCCGCAACACCTGATGCATTATCATCGGCGCCATAATGAATAGCTTTTGCATTTGGGTTTCTGGATCCTGTTCCTGGCCCGCCAAATCCCAAATGATCATAATGAGCACCAATTACAATATAGCGATTTTTGTTTTTAACGTTGAGTTGAGCTACAACATTATAGGTATGTTTTCTTTTTGCCTGAATATCCGTTTTTATAAAAACATCTTGTTCTATTAAAAAGGAATTAAAAGATTTTGTTTTGGTAAGCGATTTCTCCAGCTCTGCAACAGTTATATTTTTTACCGATAATAGTTCGTTAGCTACAGTTCTTTTTATTTGAATAATCGGAAGGGAAAGCTTTCCTTCTGGTTTATCAAAAATCAGCAATTCATCCTTTTTATCAAATTGTGGGCCAGACACAAACATAATTCCGGCAGCTCCCATATCTTTAGCTGTAATTGCTTTTGAACGTAATCCGGTGTAGGACGAATATTTTTCAGGCAGATTATCAGGAACACCACGAAGGATTAATACTATTTTATTGTGCACATCAACATTCTCATAATCATTTACTTGAAACGGCTTGTCCTCAATCTTTAAACCATACCCAACAAATACAACCTGTTCTTCAACTTTGTCTGAAGCACTAAATGATATAGGAATAAAATCATCATGTATACGAAATTCTTTCTGTTGAAAACGTAATTGGTTATTCTCTCCTGCCTTAATTTCCGAAACCACTTCGAAGGGTTGCAATCCATCATTAAAAAGGAGTTCCAATCCGGAGTGATTAAAAACACTTGCAATATATTCAGCGGCTACTTTGTCTTCAGCCGTTCCAGGATATCGTCCCTTAAGCGAATCACTCGCTAAAAAATCGACATGTTTAAAAAGATCCTGCTCCGTTATTTCAGGATTTATGGAAACTCTTGTACAGGAAAATATTCCTGTTAAAAATAAAAAAATGATTAGTGTCCAAGTTCGTTTCATTATCATAACATTACCAGTTAAACGTTGAATAATATGTTGCTATATTACCTTTATTATCTATAACAAACAATTCAAGCTCGTGTTGTTTGTTTTTCTCTAATCTTTCTTCGTCAATGGAATAAAACAGCAAATCATTTTTGGCGTCATATTCAAATAGTGCCCACTCGTTATCAATAAATCCATTGAATGATTGAATTCCAGAAAGCTCATCAGTAATCAGAAATTTAATTTGGCTGTCAGGATGAATGATTGTTCCGTTGAAATTGACGGGTTCAATTTTAGGAGCGAGTGTATCTACAAGAACGGTATACTTTCCAAACGAGCGGGTTTGAGTTGTGATAAAATCTCCCTCTGTTTCCCCACCACAAAAAATGATTTTTTCCTCTTTACCGTTATTATTTTCTTTTATTTGTGCAACAAAAGCTTTTTCTGAAAGCGTTTTAGGGAGATTTTCAATTCGAAGGGAAATATTTATGTTTTTATGCAAAGGTGTAAATTCATTATGAATATGATGCAATTTGGAAAATGCATGTTGCGATGGTTCTACGGATTGATATTTAAAATTAAGGGTATCGTAAAGCGCATTTGCGGGGATCAAAACTTTTATATCATTATTTTCAAAAACATTTTCTTTATCCCAATGCATTATATTTTGGTTAGACGTATTTCCTAAATCAGGGCGTGGCAGTATTCCATTTCCAACAACCTCAAATACCAATTTCGACGTATTTCCATAAACATCTGTGGCAACAACACTTATATTATGTTTTCTTTCATCATTAAAATTATAAATTCCCCGATCAATTACCGATTGATAAATAGACAACTGATTATTGGGGTCGACAAACATTTTCTGAATCGTTTTTTTCGATTTTATCTTTTGAGAATAATCAATATGGCTTTTAATATATCCGGTTTCGGCAAAAGAAACTTTATCTATTTTATGCGCATAAATCTTTAAGCTATCAACGAATAAACTTAACGAATAAATCCCACAGGGATTATGGGAATTATTAAGGTAATCGTTTATTTCAATGCCAAAACCAACAGGCCCTGCTACAACAATATCCTGGGTATCTTTAACCCAATACAAATGATTTCTTTTAACTACCTCAAAATTTATAGCTTTATTTGAATAATTAACATGTCCTGATTCGCTTAATGGATACAAGGATAGAGAATAAAAAACCGGGGGAATTTGATCGGTAATGTTAAAATCAAAAAACAATGGGTTAACAGGTATTTGTCGGTTTGTTTCTCTAATCTCGAAATGCAAATGAGGCCCGGTAGAACTTCCAGAATTTCCCGAAAATCCAATTAAATCACCCTTTTTAACTTTTAGTTGATTTCTTTTGGGGAAATAATTTAATTCAAATTCTTGATGTTGATATTGTAGTTCCTTAACCAATTTATCTAATTTGTTGCTAAATTTACTTAAATGAGCATATACTGAAGTATATCCGTTAGGGTGCTCAATGTATAATGATTTGCCATAACCTCCGGCAGCAATTCTTATTCTAGAAATAAAACCATCTTCAATAGTAAATACTTTTTCCCCTTCTACGCCATTTGTTTTTATATCAATACCCGCATGGAAATGAGAAGTACGTAATTCTCCAAAATTTCCAGATAAAAAGACAGGAATCTTTACGGGAGAACAAAAATGTATATTATCATAATCTATTTGACTGAAAACTATATTACTAAGAACAAAAAAATAAAAAAGTACAGCTATCTTTTTAAATTGCATTATTTTCTATAATTTTATACAGATTAAAATATTTGATTTTAAGCACAACAAAACTAAAATTTAATTTGTTTTATTTTAAATTTTAAGATTGAATATTTTTAAAATAGTTTAAGCTATATTATTTTTGTAAAGCTTATTAAATAATAAAAATGGCTGTTGAAGAAGGTGTAATATTAGATCATTTAAAGGATAAAATTGAAAAGGTTCTCAATCTATATGAGCATTTAAAGGGTGAAAATACCGAATTATTAAAAGAAAAAAACGAACTTAAAAAAGCATTACAAGATAAAGAATCTGAACTAGAATTTATAAAAAATAAATACAACAAGTTAAAATTAGCAAAAAGTATTTTGGCATCAACAGGCGATAAGCATGATGCTAAAATAAAGATTAACAGAATTGTGCGGGAGATTGATAAATGTATTGCTCTTTTGAATAAATAGAATAAATTAATTATAATGGACGAAAAATTATCCATAAGGGTAAATGTAGCGGACAGATATTATCCACTAAAAATAGATCGCAGTGATGAAGAGAAGATTCGAAAAGCGGCTAAATTGATCAATGAAAAAGTATTGCAATACAAACAGCGATACTCAGATAAAGATGTTCAGGATTTTTTAGC
>JAXHVS010000033.1:0-23720 GCA_034189025.1 Bacteroidota bacterium | reverse complement strand
AGGATTTAGACCTGGGTAAAATTGCCTTACAGTCAGATGCCATTGGACTTGATGAAGTAAGAATTATTTCATCTTTTGCCAAAGACCGCGAGACTCCAGTTGCAGTTTCAACTATAAAACCTGAAATTATTCAGGAAAAATTAGGTACACAAGAGTATCCTGAAATTCTAAAATCAACACCAAGTGTATACGCAACAAAACAAGGTGGAGGTTATGGAGATAGTAGAATTTATTTACGTGGTTTTGATTCAAATAATATTGGTGTTTTAATTAATGGTGTTCCCGTGAATGGACAGGAGAATGGTAAAGTTTACTGGTCAAATTGGGCTGGATTATCTGATGTAACTCAAGTTATGCAGGTACAGCGTGGTTTAGGTGCTTCTAAATTAGCCATTTCATCGGTTGGTGGTACCATTAATATTTTGACGAAAACAACAGATGTGAAACAAGGAGGAAACGTTTATTATGGTATTGGTAATGATGGATACCAAAAACAATCATTTACCACATCAACTGGTTTAACAGAAAATGGATGGGCTGTAACTTTGTCTGGTGCACATACCTATGGAGATGGATATGTTAAAGGTACGAATTTCGAAGGCTGGTCTTATTTTGTTAATATCTCAAAAAGAATTAATGATAAACAGAGTATATCATTCACAGCTTTTGGTGCTCCTCAATGGCATAATCAAAGAAATTTAATGCATAAAATTGATGAATATAGAGATCATGAAGATGGCATTAAATTCAATTCAGATTATGGTATCCGAAACGGTGAAATTTATGCAACAGCATACTCTTACAACTATTATCACAAACCACAAATGTCATTAAACCATTATTGGACAATAAATGATAAAACAACACTTTCAACAGCTGCATATGCTTCGATAGCAAAAGGTGGTGGAAGAAGAACTTATGGGAATTCTCAGTTAGTAACAAAAGACTATAATACAGGAGAACCCTATGACAACACGCTAATGACTCCCACCGGACTAATCGACTGGGATGCTGCAGAAGAAGTAAATGAAGCAGGATTAAACGGTTCTGAAGTAATTATTGCAAATGGAATTAACGAGCATGATTGGTACGGCATCCTTTCAACTCTAAATACGGAATATGCCGGAGTTGAAATTACTGCAGGTCTAGATGGTAGATGGTATAGAGGATATCACGCCTATCAGATTGATGATTTGTTAGGTGGTGAATATTATCTGAATAATGATGATTTAAACAGAGAACTCAATAAACCACTTCATAAAGGAGATTATATCAACTATCACTATTATAGTGACCTGGCATGGATTGGATTATTCCTGCAAGGGGAATATACTACCGATCAATATTCGGCTTTTCTATCCGGTTCATTGTCTGATCAATTATATCGAAGAACCGACTTATTTGAGCTTAAAGAAGACCAACAAACAAAATGGTTAAGTTATTTAGATTGGTCAGTAAAAGGAGGAGCAAATTACAATATCAATAAAAACCATAATGTATTTGTTAATGGAGGATACTTTACCAGAGCTCCATATTTCGAAACAGTATTCTTAAGTCGATCTAATGATTATAATGATGATGCAAAACACGAAAGAGTATCTTCTGTTGAATTAGGATATGGATATAGATCTTCACTTGCAACTGCAGATGTTACGCTTTACCATACAGTTTGGATGGATAAAGCATTAACAAGAAGTATGGGCAATAATATAACGGCAAACTTAACAGGACTAAATGCAACACATATGGGTGTTGAATTTGTTGGAACTGTTAAGCCTGTAGATAAACTTAATGTAAGATTAATGGTTTCTGTAGGTGATTGGAAGTGGAATGCGGATGCTCGAGGAGTAATTATTGACGAAGGGACAACAGAGGAAATTAATATTACCTTAAAGGATATTCATACAGGAAACTCAGCACAAACTACGGCTGCTATTGGCGTAAACTACGAAATATTGCCAAAATTCAAGATTGGTGCAGACTTCAATTATTATGATAATTTATATGCTGATTTTGAAATTACTGACAGAACGAGTGGTGATAATGCAGATTCATGGAAAATGCCAGCATATGGTTTGCTCGATTTTAATGCAAATTACAAATTTAAATTAGGAAAACTAGATGCGATATTAATTGGCAATGTTCATAATATTTTAGATACAGAATATATCCCTGATGCAAGAGATTCAGAATATCACGATGCAGAACATGCTCTAGTATATTATGGATTTGGACGTACTATGTCACTTAGTATAAAAGTTAATTTTTAAAAATTTATAAATACAATGATTATTATGAAAAAAATAGTATATTTATTAACCCTGCTGATGGTAGTATTCTCTGCTTGTGAGCCAAACGAGGAAATCTACGAACAGTTAGATGAACTAAAAGAGCCCTATAAAGGTTCAGTTGAATACACCTTAACTGCAAACGATTATGAAATCTTAACCTCATTAGCACTTTCTAATGCTACTAATGAAGAAGATTCTACCTGGGCTGAATATGTAACAGAATTTGAGGCTTTTAATGATAAATATCCTGGTTCTGAATATATTCCTTATCTATTACCCGATTTATTCCCTGCATATAATCAAGAGTCAGCAGCTAATGTTACTTTTAATTATATAGCTGATATTCCAGACGAATTAGCTATATATTCAAATGCAGAAGTAATAGAATTTACATCAAATTACTACAATTCAGTTAATGAGTTTGTTGGAACAGCAGGTTATTTTTATCCTGAATACAACCCTGATTTTTTTATTCCAGATATTTTAAATGATAGTATTTCAGATGCGGTTGAAGAAGAAATCTATATCATTAAATATAAGTATAGTGATGTAGATCCTATTATCACTGAAAGCTACTATCCAATTTACTTTGAAGAAAAGTTTGATTCATTAACCCCTTATGAACCCGTTTCCTTAGATAACTGGATTGTTTATGATGAAGTTGGTACAGAAACCTGGGAAGGCAGAGAGTATGATGATAATTTATATGCCCAGTTTAGTGCCCATGATACCGGAGAACCATCTAATATTAGCTGGTTGATTACTCCTGCCGTTGACCTGACTGATTATTCAGAAGCAATATTCAATTTCAAAAGCAAAGATGGATATAACAATGGAGATCCCCTGGAAGTTTTAATCTCTACCGATTATACAGGAACCGGAGACCCCAATACAACAGCTACATGGATTGATCTGAACCCAACCTTGTCTACCGGAAATTCCAGCGGATATGCCAGCAACTGGGCCGAATCGGGAGATATTAACATAGACGCTTATACCGGAAGTGATATTTACATTGCTTTTAAATATACGGGTGGAGATGGTGATATAACCACCACCATGCAGATTGATGATGTTACGGTAAAAGTTAAAGTTGATGACCCTATCTATGAAGTAACCAATGAAAAAACACCATATACCAAATATGATGTTTATGAATATACCGGTACATCATGGGAAATGGTTGAGGATGTTTATCATCTAAGTAGTAAAGATTATGCTGCAATGGGAGCTCCCGGAGATTACAACAGTTTCTCCAGTGATGAAAGTCCACGAGATTACTTGCCCAATTTATTAAAAGCAATGTATCCTGCTGCTGGCGAAGGAATTACTAAAATTATCATATACGATTACTATACAGGAATTGAAGGAACCTTAACCCTTGCCGATCAGTATACTTACACCAACGGAGAATGGGAATCACTTTACAACTACATTGATCAAATTACTCAACAATTTATCCATAATGGAGAAGAATGGGTTTTTGATCCAACCGTTCGATTTACCATGTCTGGCTCTGATTACCAAATAATAGTTGATTATGTAGAAACAAACATCAGTGCAGATTATATTGATTCTTATGGTACTGCAGAGTACTATTACGGAGCTGGTTCATATTATTCAAACTTTGATAAACGAATTTCTCAACGTCTGTCTTACGAACCAGAGACCTTTGAAGGATTATCCGAAGAAGAAGCGTTGGTACTTATAGATCAAAGAGTTCAGGAAGGAATTGTGGTTATGCTTCAAAATAAATTTCCTGATGCAGTTCCCCAGGTAAGCGGTATTGATGTTTATTATATTGTAACTTACGAAACATACAATAATGATTATTCAAGAAGTTACCCAACAGTCAATTATCAGTGTGTCCAAGCTGCATCGGGTGATAATCCTCCTCAATTTGAATTGGTTGAAGGCCCTTATGAAGAAGAATAAATTTTTGATATTTTAATCATTTAGTTGATAAAGAAAGAGGGAGCCAAAAGCTCCCTCTTATATTTTTTATTTTTTAAATATTCTTGAAAAAAATATTTTTACAAAGCCTTATATAACAACAACTTAACAATCAATAAATATTAATAAACATACCTGTTAAAAAAATATTTTTACTCCCAACCCATTAAAAATTCAAGGATTTTTAAGGTTATCAACAATCGTTGTGCAATAAAAAAATGAACAATATTTTCATATGTAATTCTTTTTCACTATGACGCTATATTCCTTTAATAGCAAGTTTTTCAGCGTCTTAAACCACAAAGTTAATAACTCCAATGAAATGTTGAAAAATACAAACCAAAACATCTTGCCCGAACCTTCAACTATGTTTAAATTAGCATTACCTTTTCTAGAAGTGTTATAGAACATAATCAACAAAAAATAAACTCATTATAAAAACTGGCTTAAAAATGTATGTAAAAGGAATGGCAACTGACGGAAAAATACGCGAAGCTTCGCAGGAGAAAACAAAACAAAAAACCTATACTTTTGATGAAGCTTTTAAAAGTTCAAAGGAATATTTTAAAGGAGATGACCTGGCAGCAAGAGTTTGGGCGAATAAATATGCATTAAAAGATTCGTTCGGAAACTTATTTGAGAAAAATCCCGACGAAATGCACCATCGCCTTGCAAAAGAAATTGCAAGAATAGAAAAGCGTTACCCAAACCCAATGGACGAAGAAAAAATATATCAATTATTAAAAGACTTTAAATATATTATTCCACAAGGTGGCCCCATGTCAGGCATTGGGAATAAATACCAAATTGCTTCATTATCTAATTGTTTTGTAATTGGACATGATAATCCGGCCGATTCGTATGGTGGAATTATGAAAATCGACCAGGAACAGGTACAGTTAATGAAAAGAAGAGGCGGTGTAGGGCACGACCTTTCTCATATACGCCCGCAGGGCAGCCCTGTATTAAATAGTGCACTAACATCAACCGGCGTAGTGCCTTTTATGGAGCGCTATTCAAATTCAACACGCGAAGTAGCACAGGATGGACGCCGTGGTGCTTTAATGCTAAGTATCTCAAGCAAACATCCCGATGCGGAAAAATTCATCGATGCAAAACTGGAAACCGGTAAAGTTACCGGAGCGAATGTTTCCGTTCGTATCGATCATGAATTTATGAAATCGGTAGTGGAAAATAAACCATACCTGCAACAATATCCTATACAATCAAAAAATCCAACATTTAAACAAACCATTGACGCACAAAAACTGTGGAAAAAAATTGTGCATAATGCATGGAAATCCGCAGAACCGGGAATATTATTCTGGGATACAGTTATCAATGAGTCAGTTGCCGACAGCTATGCCGGGCTGGGTTACAGAACAGTTTCCACCAACCCCTGTGGGGAAATTCCATTATGCCCTTACGACAGTTGCCGATTATTAGCGGTTAATTTATACAGCTATGTCGAAGATCCTTTTACCGACAAAGCAAAATTTAATTTCGAACTATTTAAAGAACATGTTGGATACGCTCAACGAATAATGGACGATATCATCGATTTAGAAATCGAAAAAATTGATGCGATACTTCATAAGATTGAAAAGGATCCGGAAGATTACGAAATAAAAAGAGTAGAAGATAAATTATGGAGGAACATACGGCGCAAAGCCATTGAAGGAAGACGTACAGGTGTTGGAATAACCGCCGAAGGCGATATGCTTGCAGCGCTTGGATTACGCTATGGAAGCGAAAATGCAGTAGATTTTTCTGAAGAAATTCATAAAACCATTGCACTTGCCGCTTACCGTTCATCGGTGGATATGGCAAAAGAACGTGGAGCTTTTGAAATTTATGATGCACAAAAAGAAAAAGACAACCCCTTTATTTTACGCCTAAAAGAACAGGATGAGCAATTATATGCTGATATGGTACAATATGGCCGTAGAAATATCGCTTTATTAACCATTGCTCCCACCGGAACAACCAGCTTAATGACACAAACTACTTCCGGAATAGAACCCGTTTTCAGGCCTGTTTACAAACGTAGAAGAAAAGTAAATCCTAACGACTCCGATACACAGGTTACTTTTGTAGATGAGGTAGGTGATTCGTGGGAAGAATACTATGTATTCCATCATAAATTTGTGGATTGGTTAAAAATAAATGGATATGATCCTGCAGAAGTAAAAACCATGTCGGATGATGAAATTGAAAAAATTATAGAACAAACCCCCTATTACAAAGCAACAGCAAACGATGTAGATTGGGTGAGCAAAGTGAAAATGCAGGGTAGAATTCAAAAGTGGGTCGATCATTCAATCAGCGTTACCATTAATCTCCCCGAAGATGCAACCGAAGAACTTGTAGGGCAACTTTATATTACGGCCTGGAAAAGCGGATGTAAAGGCGTTACGGTTTATCGTGAAGGTTCACGTGCAGGAGTTCTGGTTTCTAATAAAAAAGATAAAAAATCAGTAGAATTAGAAACATCAAACAAAAGGCCCAAAGTGCTTGAGGCTGAAATTATTCGTTTTAACAACAACGATGAAAAATGGATCGCTTTTGTTGGAATAAAAGACGACCGCCCATACGAAATTTTTACCGGTTTAGCCGACGAGGAAATATTCCCTATCCCAAAATCTATAAACCGTGGTAAAATTATCAAGGTAAAAGATAAATCAGGCAATAGCCGTTACGATTTTCAATACATTGATAAATATGGGTATGAAAATACATTAGGTGGATTATCGCATATGTTTAATAAAGAATTTTGGAATTATGCCAAGCTAATTTCAGGTGTCTTGCGCCACGGAATGCCTATTCCTGATGTGGTTGGATTGGTTGCATCGCTCCGATTAGACAGCGAAACCATTAATACCTGGAAAAATGGTGTTGAACGAGCTTTAAAAAGATATATTCCCAATGGTACAAAACCTAAAACAGGAACCAAATGTACAGAATGCGGCTCGGAATCGTTAGTTTATCAGGAAGGTTGCTTAATATGCCAGGATTGTGGACACTCTAAATGCGGATAAAAAATTTTGTAGTTTATATTTCCAATATTCACAATGAAAGCCTGTGATTTTATCATAGCAAAAACCCGGCTTAAACCGGGTTTTTTTGTGAATTATTTTTGTAACTTTTTCCTGATATTTTCAATCATCACCTTTGTCATTTGTTCAAGGCCAAACTCGTGTTTCCAGCCCCAGTCTTTTTGAGCAGCTTCATCACTAATACTTCGTGGCCACGATTCTGCAATCTCTTGCCGAAAGTCGGGTTTATAGATAACCTCTAACTCAGGAATATATTTTTTAATTTCATCCGAAAGCTCTTTTGGAGTAAAACTAATCCCTCCTAAATTATAGCTCGAACGTACTTTTACATTTTTAGCATCCGTTTCCATTAGCTGAATTGTTGCTTTTACTGCATCATCCATGTACATCATAGGTAATGCAATATCTTCGGAAAGAAAACATTCATATTTACCGCACTTAATGGCATCATAAAAAATTTCTACCGCATAATCCGTAGTTCCTCCTCCAGCTTCTGTTTTCCAACTAATTAATCCGGGATATCGTAAACTTCTTATATCCAAGCCATATTTATTAAAATAATATTCGCACCACCGTTCGCCTGCCAATTTACTTATTCCATAAACTGTAGAAGGCTCCATAATGGTTAATTGTGGAGTATCAATGGCTGGAGTAGATGCCCCAAAGGCACCCATAGAACTAGGCCAAAATATTTTTTTTATTCCTTTTTCTTTGCCAATATCCAATACATTAAATAAACTGGCCATATTAATATCCCATGCCCATTTAGGTTTTTTTTCTGCATTTCCGGAAAGTATTGCTGCCAGATGATAAATTTCTGTAATATTATAATTATCAACGACTTCAACAATCCTCTTTTTATCCATCACATCTACGGTCTCAAATGGGCCTCCTTGCATTATTTCTCGTGTACCCGGTTTAATATCTGACGCTATAACGTTGTTGTTACCAAACAACCTTCGGAGTTCAATAGTAAGATCAGACCCAATTTGCCCTGATGCGCCTGTAATTAATATATTCTTCATAATGAAAATCTTGTTTCTTTATTTTTTGTGCTCGAAGATACAAAAGATTACAAATTAATCATAATATGTAATTTTGTTATACAACATCAAAGCCACATTAACAAAATATCCTTAACTTGCATTATGTTATAACTTAAGAATACTTTATTTTTGTTAATCAATTACGGACTTATTTAATTTAAAATATAAATATTTATCCTATGAATAACCGAAACGTAAGAGTAAGATTTGCTCCCAGCCCAACGGGCCCTTTACATATGGGTGGCGTACGAACCGCTCTTTTTAATTATCTTTTTGCAAAAAAACACAATGGCAGTTTCATTTTACGTATTGAAGATACCGACCAAACACGCTATGTCGATGGTGCCGAAGACTATATCATTGAATCGTTAAAATGGTGTGGAATACAAATCGATGAAGGGGTAGAAGAAGGTGGTGCTTATGGCCCTTATCGCCAATCAGACCGTAAGGAAATTTATAAAGAAATAGCCGAGAAATTTGTTGAAACCGGAAATGCATATTATGCTTTTGATACGGCTGAGGAGCTTGAAGCAATGCGAGAAAGGCTTAAAAATGAAAAAAATAGCGTACAACAATATAATGCGCTTACCCGGGAGAGTATGAAAAACTCGCTTACACTAAGCGAAGAGGAAACCGAAGCTAAAATCCAATCTGGCGATCCTTATGTTATTCGATTTAAAATGCCTGAAAACGAAGATGTTGTTGTTGAAGATATCATTCGTGGAACTGTTAAAGTAAATACCAATCAGCTGGATGACAAGGTATTATTTAAATCTGACGGAATGCCCACCTATCATTTGGCAAACATTATCGACGATCATTTAATGAAAATAACTCATGTAATACGAGGCGAAGAATGGTTGCCCTCATTACCCCTGCATGTTATGCTTTACAAAGCGTTGGGATGGGAAAATTCAATGCCCGAATTTGCTCACTTGCCATTGTTATTAAAACCCAGTGGCAACGGGAAATTAAGTAAACGTGATGGCGACGCCTTAGGATTTCCCGTGTTTCCACTGGAGTGGACCGATCCTAAAACAGGCGAAGTTTCAAGAGGTTATCGTGAAGATGGCTATTTCCCTGAAGCATTTGTCAATATGCTTGCTTTGCTGGGATGGAATCCCGGTACGGAAAAAGAAATCTTTTCTATGCGTGAATTAATCGCTGCTTTTGATATTAAAAAAGTACAAAAGGGAGGTGCCCGTTTCGATCCTGAAAAAGCAAAATGGTTTAATCATAAATATTTGGTAGCCCGTTCAGATGAAAAATTAGCACGCCAATATCAAAATGAATTAAAAGAAAAGGGAATTATAGTAGAGGATGCTTATGTTATTAAAATTGTTGAGATGATTAAGGAACGAGCTCACTTTGTTTCCGATTTCTGGGACCAGTCATACTTCTTTTTTCAAGCACCCAAAGAATATGATCCTAAAGTAGTAAAAAAACGCTGGAAAGAACATACTCCTGAACTATTATCTGAATTAAAAAAGCGTTTTGAAGCTCTTGAAGATTTTAATCATGATACAATGAATAAAGTAGTACAGGATTTTATCGAAGAAAAAGAAATGGGCATGGGACAAATTATGAACCCCTTACGTTTAACTCTTGTGGGTGCAGGTATTGGCCCTGGTGTTTTTGAAATTGCAGAACTTATTGGTAAAGAAGAAACGCTAAAAAGAATCCAGGCAGGGATTGATAATATCAAAAAATAATTGATAAATAAACATGAATCTATCTGGTGATTATTACTTAAACTTTCATGCTCATCAACAGAAACCTGATGAAAACGAAATAGTAATTCAAAGTTTATTTTTGCAAGATAATCTTACCACACATAGCAGTGGTAAGATTTTTTTTACGGCAGGTTTGCACCCATGGCATGCCGATCAAATGAAATTAGAAAAAATAGAAAAAAAACTGGAAGAGCTTATTTTCCGTAAAAAAATAATTGCCATTGGCGAAACCGGACTGGATAAACTAAAAGGTGTTAACTGGAACACTCAAATTCGGGTTTTTAAAAAGCATATTGAAATATCAGAAAAATATCAATTACCCCTGGTTATTCATTCGGTAAAAGCACATAATGAAATCCTAAAATTAAAAAAAGATACACGACCCAACGCTAATTGGGTTATCCACAATTTTACCGGAAGCAGTCAGATGGCAATGGATTTTATTGATCATGGTTTTTATTTATCCATTTGCCACCATATTAAAAATGAAAAATCAAGAATAAATCAATTTTTTTATCAATTACCAAAGGATAAAATTTTTCTCGAAACCGATGATTTTGATATCTCAATAAAAGAGCTGTATCAGGTTGCAGCTGAAAAGATGATGGTTAGTATCGATGAGCTTAAATTACAGCTGGTGTATAACTTACAGGAGTTTTTAAGAAATAATAAAACCGGCTAAAGCCTTAGCTTTTATTAACTCTCATTCCGCCAGCTAAAGCTGACAGCAATTAACTGTAACCTGGTTTTTAAAAAATTAATTTATTAGTTGCAGAATATTTTTTGATTTATTACTACCTTTAACTGTTCACAACAAAAAATAAATATCAACTACAGAATAATATATTATGTCATACACAAAAATTTGGGTACATTGCGTATGGACAACTAAATATAGAGAACCACTGCTTATAAAAAATGTTCGTGAAAAAATTTTTACCCATATAAAAGATAATGCCGCTGATAAAGGAATCTATATTGATATAATAAATGGTTATACAGACCATATCCATTGTTTACTTTCATTAAAAAGGAAACAGAATATAGCTGACTGTTTACAATTAATTAAAGGAGAATCTTCTTTTTGGATAAACAATAATAAACTTGTAAATAAAAAGTTTAAATGGCAGGATGATTATTTTGCTGTTTCTGTTAGCCAATCCCAATTATATAAATTAAGAAAATATATTTCGAATCAGGAGAAACACCATCAAAAAATATCTTTTGCTGATGAATATAAAGAATTTATGAATAAATATAGTTTTGAATAAGAAAATTATCTAAAGGTTTTGTTTATAGAAAGATCCTCAAGGCGAATTACCGTTGACTTCAGTCAACTGATATGAGAGCAAACCCGTTCTTTCGGGCTTTAGCCCATTATGGTAGTAGAATTTTTTAAGAATATATTTGAATTTATGCATACAGAAAACTGGCAAGAACGAACTGAACTACTCATTGGTAACGAAAATCTCAATAAATTAAAAAACGCACACATCCTTGTGGTTGGATTAGGTGGTGTTGGTGCTTATGCAGCAGAAAATTTGTGTAGAGCAGGTATTGGCGAATTAACCATTGTTGATGGCGACACACTTCATCCATCGAACAAAAACCGCCAACTAATTGCTCTTGAGAGTACCATGAGTAAACCCAAAGCCCAAATTCTAGGTGAACGTTTGCAGGATATCAATCCTGGACTTAAATTAAATATTATTCAAGAGTTTATTAAAGACGAACAAATGAGTGAAATCCTTAATAAGCCTTACGATTATGTGGTTGACGCGATCGATACTTTATCACCAAAAGTATATTTAATTTATCATGCACGAAAAAAAGGATTAAAAATAGTAAGCTCTCTTGGGTCGGGAGGCAGAATGGATCCTACAAAGATCATCATCAAGGATATCTCCAAATCATATAATTGCCGGTTAGGTTTCCAGCTCAGGAAAAGATTACGCAAATTAGGCATCTCGAAAGGTGTAAAAGTAGTTTTTTCTGAAGAAAAAGCTGATGAGAGTTCCGTTATTGTTGATGAACCGGGCGAAAATAAAAAATCTACAATCGGCACCATCTCGTATATGCCACCTATATACGGATGTTTTTGTGCATCGGTAGTTATTGGTGATATTATTAAAAATAATTAATTGATTCTAACCTTAACTTATTTTAAAATAAAATGATGAGTGAAAAAATAATTAAATAGTATAATATGATGAAAAAAACAACCCTTTTATTAGTGATTTTGTCTCTGGTATCTTGTGCAGAATTAGAACAAATAGCAGAAACAATCACCACAACAGAGAGTAGCGCTACACTTACAAAATCAGACATTGCTAAAGGCCTTAAAGAAGCATTGCGTGTTGGAACAGACACCGCAGTAAATCAATTATCGAAAGCAAATGGATATTATAAAGATGAATTGGTTAAAATTCTTTTACCACAAGAAGCTAATATCATCATTGAGAATGTAAACAAAATCCCGGGTGGCGGTCAACTGATTGATAAAGTGATTTTAAGTATTAACCGGGCAGCCGAAGATGCATCAAAAGAAGCGGCACCAATTTTCAAACAGAGTATTACATCAATGTCTATCTCCGATGCTTTTGGTATCCTAAACGGAACAGATACTGCTGCTACCCACTATTTAAGAAAAACTACCTATAATCAGTTGTATAATTTATATCAACCCAAAATAAAAACATCGGTTAATAAAAATTTAGTAGGCAACATTTCAACAGCCGAAGCCTGGAATGAATTAACCGGTGCTTGGAATAAGTTTGCCAATTCAATGGTTGGGAAAATAGGTGGATACCAACCGGTTAATGTAAACCTTGAAAATTTTTTAACCCGAAAAGCATTAGATGGTTTATTTATAAAAATTGCAGAAGAAGAAAAACAAATCCGAAAAGACCCTGTAGCAAGGGTAAACGATATTTTAAAAAGAGTTTTTGGGTAACCAAAGTGAAATTATCCAAAAAATTAAATAATCATATTTTGTTCGTAATGTAATACTTTGATAAGTTTAGTTTCCCTGCCTGTTACCGACAAAATAGACAAACTTATAATTCCTTTGCGAACCTCCTGTTTTTCTTTGCGTAACTTAGCGTATAAAGTAAAAAGTAAGTATTACGCGAAGCATCGCTAAGCTATACAAAGTTACGCAAAGAAGTTACAAACTTGTCTTCAGGGAAGTCAGGAGTTCGACAAAATCTTTTTTAACAGCATTTGAGTTATTTACTTATTCTTTTTACTCCACGAATCTTTTAGCGGAACCGTGCGGTTAAAAACCAGTTTCTCAGGTCGCGAATCTTTCTTATCCACACAAAAATACCCTAATCGCTGAAACTGATATTTCGATTCCGGTTTTACATCTTTTAAACTTGGTTCAACTTTACAGTTAGTCAAAATTTTTAACGATTCGGGATTGATAAATTCTTTAAAGTCTGTTTCTTTATGCCCAGAAGGATCTGGATCACTAAATAAGCGATCATATAATCTCACTTCTGCTGTTAAAGCATGCTTTGCAGATACCCAGTGTAATGTACCTTTCACCTTTCTTTTGCTGGACTCTGTTCCACTGCCACTTTTCGAGTCAGGATCATAACTACAACGTAATTCGATAATATTTCCTTCCGGATCTTTAATCACTTCTTCGCATTTGATAATGTAGGCTGCTTTTAATCGCACTTCTTTTCCAGGAGCAAGGCGGAAGAATTTCTTAGGAGCATCTTCCATAAAATCATCCTGCTCAATGTAAATTTCACGCGAAAACGGCATTTCACGAGTTCCCATACTTTCATCTTCAGGGTTATTATCAATAGTCAGGGACTCTTCCTTATCTTCGGGATAATTAGTAAGCACTATTTTTAATGGTTTTAAAACAGCCATAACACGGGGTGCTTTTTTATTCAGGTCATCGCGTAAACTATGTTCCAGTAATGCTACATCAATTACATTATCACGCTTGGCCACACCAATGGTGTCAGCAAATTTACGAACAGACTCGGGAGTAAATCCTCTTCTTCGCAATCCTGATATGGTTGGCATTCGTGGGTCATCCCATCCGCTAACAATCTTTTTTTGTACCAGTTCGAGTAGTTTTCGTTTACTCATAATGGTATAACTCAAATTAAGTCTTGCAAATTCAATCTGTCGGGGCCTAATAGTTCCTTCGGTATACAAGTGGTCTAAAAACCAATCGTATAGTGGCCGATGGACTTCAAATTCCAATGTACAAACCGAATGGGTTATACCTTCTATATAATCCGACTGGCCATGAGCAAAATCGTACATTGGATAAATACACCATTTATCACCCGTTCGGTGATGCTCTTTATGCAAAATTCTGTATATGATAGGGTCACGCATATGCATATTAGGCGAAGCCATATCTATTTTAGCCCTTAATACCCTCTCTCCACTTTGAAACTCGCCATTTTTCATACGCTTAAAAAAGTCCAGATTTTCTTCAACAGAACGATTACGATACGGGCTTTCAATTCCTGGTTTTGTTGGTGTTCCTCTTTGCTGGCTAATCAATTCAGATTTTTGGTCATCCACATAGGCATTTCCATCTTTTATCAACTTTAAAGCCCATTCGTAAAGCTGATCGAAATAATCGGAAGCAAAACGGGCTTCGCCTTCCCATTCAAATCCTAACCAATGCACATCTTCCTTTATGGAATCAACGTATTCAACCTCTTCCTTTTCAGGGTTCGTGTCGTCGAATCGTAGATTTGTTTTTCCATTATATTTTTGGGCCAGGCCGAAATTTAAACAGATCGACTTGGCATGTCCAATATGTAAATAACCATTGGGCTCAGGCGGGAATCGTGTACACACAACACCATTATTTTTATTGTTTTTTAAATCTTCCTCAACAATACTTTCTATAAAGTTTAAAGATTTTCGTCCTTCTGTTTCTTTGTTTTCGATACTCATGAAAAAATCTGTTTTATTTCGGTCATTAATAATCTATCTTCAGCATCTTACAAAAGTAAATGTTTTTATTCAATGCTGTATAAAATGTTTTAAAAATATGTAAAACCCAATTTATAGATTTAAATTTGAAAAATTTTTAAATTAATGCCATGGGTTTAATCAAAATAGAAAACATGGAGTTTTATGCCTACCACGGGCATTTTAAGGAAGAGCAAATTGTAGGTAACCGTTTCTTGGTTGATTTAACTATTGAAACCGATATGCAGGTACCTGCAAAATCGGACGATTTAAAAGATGCGCTAAATTATCAGGTAGCTTATAATATTGTAAAAGAACAAATGCAAACAAAATCGCATTTACTGGAACATATTGCAGGCCGAATATTAGATGCATTATATCATCACTTCCATACCATTAAAAAAGCTAGTGTTAAGGTATCCAAAATGAACCCTCCAATGGGAGGTAAAATGGAAAGAGTAAGTGTTACCCTTAGCCGGTAAGAAATTATAGATAGTATTTTTGAGTATTCAGGAAATTTTTTCTATTTTTGCAATCCGATAAATGGTCGGTTGGCCGAGTGGCTAGGCACTGGTCTGCAAAACCACGTACGGCGGTTCGAATCCGCCACCGACCTCAGCAAAAATCCTTTATTGCAAAGCATTAAGGGATTTTTTTAAGCTAAATCTCAAACGGCAATTCTCCAACAATCTCAATATTTTGAGGTGTTACTTTTGTTTGTAGCGGAATAATTTCCACTCCGTTTTCGTATGCTTTTTTAAGTGTTTTAGCGTAGTCGGGGTCAATATCTTTTGCCGGAGCAAAAATTTCCACATCCATTCGCTGAATAATATAAAGCATTACCGCACGCATACCTTCTTGTTTAACCCTCATCAAAGTTTCAAGATGTTTTTTTCCGCGCGTAGTGACTGCATCAGGAAACAAAGCATACTTACCTTCTTTTAGGGTAACATTTTTCACTTCGACAAAACAGGTTTCCACACTGTTTTTAGCCATCACATCAAAACGGCTGTCGCTGTATTTTACTTCACGGGTAACTTCAGTATATCCTCTAAGTTTGTCAATTTTCTCCTGACTTATGGCCTCAAATGCCAACTGATTGGGATTGTTTGTATTTATACCTACCCAATTATTATTAATCTTTATCATCTCCCAGGTAAACTGTGTTTTTCTTTTTGGATCACTCACCGGCGACAAATACACTTCTGCATTTTCTTCCAGGCAACTTTTCATGGAGCCTGAATTGGTGCAATGAGCTGTTACAATTTCTCCATTATCAAGTTTTACATCGGCTAAAAACCGTTTATACCGTTTTATTAATCGGCCATGTATTAAAGAATCACTAAATTCCATAAATTTTAAAATTAAACAAAAGCAAATGTATTAAATTAATTTTGGTTTATTATTGATCTGTTTCAGACTTTAAAAATTTGTATTATTGCGCTCTAATTAATAATAATTTATGGAGTGCCGAAAAGGTTGTGCTGCCTGTTGTATTTATCCGTCAATATCATCGCCAATTCCCGGGATGCCGAATGGCAAACCTGCGGGTGTTCCTTGTATACATTTGGATAATAAAATGAATTGCGACATATTCGACTCTCCTAAAAGGCCTGCTGTATGCTCGGGATTTAAACCAGAAAAGCTGGTTTGTGGAAATTCGGCTAAAGAAGCTTATCTGATTCTTGCACAACTTGAAGGAATTAAAGTTTAAGTTTATCAAACGATTGCTGATCCTTTTATTGATTATATTGCCATTTTTTAGATAAAAAGTTGAAACAATATCAATTATTTATTGTTTAAAATTACAATAAACCATATATTTTTAAAACTTAATGTATGACAAAAGAAGAATTTAACAACATTTCGCTTGCTGAACAGGGACTGGCTATTATAACTGAGGGGAAACATATTACACAAATAAAAAAAGGGGATTGTCTTAACAATTTATATACAATTAATGATTTTTTTATCGAAATTATCTATTCTATTTCAACCAATGAAATTATAAAAATAGAAGTATTGGATGATCTAAGTAAAATCGACCAATATATTGAGGGTAATCAAAACAATTCTAAAAATAAAACAAAAAGTTCTATTTCGTTAAACTAAGTCGCATGCATCAGCAGGCATCCAATGTGCATCTTTACCTTCCCACTTAACATTACAACCAATTGGATTGGTTACCGGAACAGAAATATCTTTTCCTGCCAAATGCTCGTCTAATGCTCTTTCTAAATCATTTACAGTCATTTTCGAAGGATCCTTAGGATTATCTATAGCGCGGCCGGTATAAATCAACTTCCTGTTTTTATCAAAAACAAAAAAATGTGGTGTTCGTAAAGCACCATAAGCTCTGGCAATATCTTGCGACTCGTCGTACAGATAAATCCACGGGAATTTATACTGCTCCATACGCTTTACCATATTCGGGAAACTATCTTCGGGATAAGTGTTTTCACTGTTTGAGTTAATTCCTATAAATTTAACCCCCTGGTTTTTATATTTTTCGGAGGTTTTACGTGTAATCTCATCCGAGCCCAAAACATATGGACAATGATTGCAAGTGAAAAAAATAACTATTATATCTTCAGTAAAATCAGACAATTTATAATTTTTACCATCGGTTGCGGGTAAGTTGAAATCAGGTGCTGTTTCACCTATTTGTAATGTAAAAGCCATAAATCCTCCTTTTTAAAAATTTAATATTGAGCATCTTACAACTATAAAATACAAAATCATGTATTTCTTTAAATCAGATGCTATCATAGTAATATAACACCTATACCCAAAAAATGTTTCTAAAAAACAAAAAATAAGATAAACAAGTGATATATTTTTACAAATAAAAAAACTGCGAGGATAAGAGCCCTCGCAGTGAATAAAATTATTTGCTCCTGAGTAAAATTATAACAGAATTGAATTAAATAAAAGCTTATAAGTTACAGGAGTAGATGCCCTAAACTGAGGATTAAAACTAAACATCACAACCTGCCCTTTTCCTTTTTTTAACCAAACAATTGATGCTTTATTCCCTACTTTTTCTTCATTTTCGGCATATCCGCTCATTAAAATATTTCTTTCCGGGAATGTCCCAATCACTCGTCGGTCTACATCAAAATAGGGTTGCCAGGTGGTAAAGACCGGGCTGCTACGATGAAACACCCCAACTTCTTTTGGCATCCCGTAGGTTATAGGATGATCGGTATCTAATTGTACCTTTAGTAATGAGCCCGGTGAGGAAAAGCCTGCTTTTATCAGGCCACTCGAAATATCTTTTACCGGAAACTCAAAATCTTCCTTTTTATTCTTATCCAGATCAATGCTTTGCATACCACAAAACAACTCCGTTGCACTTCTCCATGCAATGGCTTTCCCGCCATCATGGATAAATTTAAGCAGTTTTTCATAACCTTCCTTTTCCATACCCTTAAGATATTCGGGTGGGTATTTCATAAAATACTGTCTATCCTCTGATTTATACTTTCCATCCACTAATACAGATTTTTGTTCATCAGGAATTACAATTACATCAAAATCTTTACTAAGCTTTGCATCTTTAATTTCATCTGGATTTAACACGGTAAAAGGAATATTGTAAGTGTCGAATACATATCTAGTCCATCCGGCATCCATAGGATGAAAATAACTTTCGATTAAAGCAATTCTGGGTAAGCTAACCGCTTTGGTTTTTACTTTTAGCTTGTAATCTAAATATACAGGAGAAAAGTTTAATTGGTTAAACAGGGCATCATCATTTTTCGATGTATAAACAATAAAACTTCCCTTAGGTGCTTTGATTCCATTCTGCTCGTAATTCTCCAGTATTTGCTCCACTTTATTGCCGTTTTTTAAAGCGGCAAAAACAGCCTGATAACTATTGTTATGATTTGCGGTAAGTAAAACAGCATTAAATTCCTGTTTTGAGGGTTCAAACAAATTATAAGGAGTCTCAACTAATTGATACGAATTTTCAAAAAGCGCTTTCTTTTGATTGATTTCAAAAACCTTAACTCCTTTGTGTAATGGCAACGACCATGAAGTAATATCATAGGGTTTAATCATTTCTCCACCTGGAGTATAATGCCTGGCAGGAAATACCTGCGATTCAAGCATCTCTTTTATAAAAGCTCTGAACGGCTGGGCTAATGGAATAATAATATCGCCTTTATTAAATGCTGTTTGATCAACAATAATATTTTTATTTAATTCATAAACATTTATGCCATGCTCATTTAAAAGGTTAACCAAATGGACTAATTCACTCTGGTCGTGTTGAACTTTTGGGAAAACATAATAATAGGGAGGTTCATTCTTTCCTTTCTCAACTTCCTTTTTACATAAATCATTTCTAAACTTCAATATCTCTTTTTTATGAATGGACGCCGTTTCGAGGTATGCCTTAGTCGATGAAATTTCATATTTCATCAGATCGCTTAATCGCCACCAACCACCTTCCCATGGATCGGGCATATTAATGCTCTTTTTATATTCGCCCATTCCCTTGCCGCTGGCTTGCAGTTCATTAGGCTCAACATATATAGGTGTAGCATATTTAACACTCGCAGCTTCGGTAAGCATGCCAATTACGTTTTTCCAGATACAGGTTTCTGTAGATCCTGGCCAATAATCATCAAAAAGATAACTGTGGGTAACCCCTGCCAATCCTTCCTCAGTCATTTTGGTTACTGTTCTCGAACCAAAAATTTTCATCCAGTTCCAAATCCCTGCATCAATATTTTCGGCAATAGGGTCATGTGGAGGAGCAACATAATATCGTGGCCCTGTTGAGCCCATCTGATGTTTCTCGACCATCACCTGAGGGAACCACTCTTTACTGTAAAATCTGGATATGGCTCTGGTATCACTTTGGGTAAGCGCTACAAAATCACGATTATTATCGTGTCCTACATATTTATGATAAACACCCGGCATGGATGAGCCATCGTATTTTGTATCTTTGTATTTGTTGTAGTGATTAACAATCATATTCATCCCGTCGGGATTATGATTTGGAACCACCATATAAACAACATCATTAAGTTGTTTTTTAATGGCATCATCGGTAGATGTAATTAACTCATAGGCAATTAAAGGTAATGCCTGAGATGGTGCAACTTCATTTGAGTGCATGGATAAAGTAAAAAGAAAAAACACTTTCCCCTGATCGATATATTTTTGTTGTTCTTTTTCTGTTAAATTTGGATTAAGCGCAAGTTCTTTATTTATCTCTTTTAATTTATCTAGATTTTGAATGTTTTTAGCCGAAGAAATAAACATCACATACATAGGTTTTCCCATCGGCGAAAGGCCTATCTTTTGCATAGTAACATTATCCGATGCTTCGTCCAGTTTCTTAAGATAAGAAATCAAACTTTCGTAATCAAAAAGCATTTTATCGGTACCCGGATAAAAACCAAAATGCTCGGTTGGAGTAGGAGTTCTTTGAGCTTTTACAAAATTAGTGTTTAACACACTTATTGTAATGGCCAAAGTCATCACAACAAACCATTTTAAAATTTGCTGGTTAAAAAATCTCATCATAGTAAAGGGTTTATTAAAAAAATAAAAACTAAATATTTAGACTATAGTTGGATTCGAAAAGTTTAATTTCCAGGGCATCTTAAAAAAATCAAAATTAAATTAAGACCTGGATGGTAAACAATTTTGTAATATCATATGTTAAATGTTATAAAATTATAAAATCATGCTGATCCAATTAAAAACTATATTTTTGATTCTTTTTCTTTCTATTGCATCATTTTCCGTATTTGGCCAAAAGTATCCTGTTTACAATTTTGAAAGCTTTAGCCCTGTTCTTGAAAAACAAAATGATACTACTTATATCGTTAACTTCTGGGCTACCTGGTGCAGCCCTTGTGTAAAAGAAATGCCGGCATTTAATGAGCTCCATAAGAAATATAAAGATAGGAAAATAAAAATAATATTAGTAAGCCTCGATTTTGGTAAGAATTTACAAACTAAGATTGAACGTTTTGCTCAAGCACATAAAATAAAACCAACCATTATCATTTTAGATGATCCGGATAGTAATTCGTGGATTGACAAAGTTAGCAAAGACTGGTCGGGAGCTATTCCTGCAACTTTAATGTACAATAAAAATAACCGTATTTTTTACGAACAATCTTTTTCTTTCGAAGAATTGGAATCTGCATTACAACAAATTCTTAATAAATAATAAAAATCAATCTATTAACTAAAAAATAATCAACTATGAAAAATTTAATTTTGATAAATCTTTTTATCCTGGCTGCATCTTTACAAACTTTTAGCCAGGGATATATGGTGGGAGACAAAGCAGAAAATTTCAATCTAAAAAATGTAGATGGAGATTATATCTCGCTCTTTAATTATGCACCTGCAGAAAAAGGTGCGATAGTAATTTTTACTTGTAATCATTGCCCATATGCTGTGGCTTACGAAGATCGAATTATTGAAATAGATAAAAAATTCAGGCCCAAAGGATACCCTGTTATTGCGGTTAACCCTAATGATCCTGAATTAGTTCCTGAGGATTCTTTCGAAAAGATGAAGATTCGAGCTCAGGAAAAAAAATTCCCGTTTCCATATTTAATTGACGAAACACAAAAAGTTTATAAAATGTATGGTGCTAAAAGAACTCCACACGTTTACCTGTTAAATAAAGAAAATGGCAACTTTATTGTTTCCTATATCGGAACCATTGATGATAATTACAAAGATGCCACGGCTGTTGAAAAGAAATATTTAAACGATGCAATTACTGCGCTCATAAATGGAGAAAAACCAAATCCTGACTTTACAAAAGCCATTGGCTGTACCATAAAAGATAAAAACTATAAAAAATAATTTTGGAAGTTCTGATTTTCTTGGGAGGGATACTAATTATTCCTCCTTTTTTATTTGAAGGTAAACTACTAAGAATTTTTAAAATTAGCAATTCTTATTTAACTTCGTTACTTAAATGGAGTCATTTTTTTCGACATATATTTTACCGGCCTCATTAGCCATAATAATGATGGGGATGGGATTATCCCTTGACCAGCGGGATTTTACAAATGTTATTCGATATCCCAGGCCCATTTTAGCCGGAATATTTAGCCAGGTTATTTTATTGCCCTTAGTAACGTTCCTACTTTTTGGATTTACCAAACTAGACCCTTATACTAAAGTAGGATTTATTCTTATTACAGCCTGTGCTGGTGGTTCAGCAACAAACCTTATTACACATATGCTTCGTGGAAATCTGGCTTTATCCATCTCTCTTACCGCTATCAACAGCCTTATTATTTTAGTTACGCTACCATTAATTGTTAATCTCGGATTAACAATTTTTATTGGCGTTGAACGTGAAATTCATTTGCCATTTTTGGATACAATTTTTGACATCTTTATAACTATTCTTATCCCCACTTTTATTGGAATGATTATACGGTATTATCATTTCAGATTAGCTATTAAAGCTGAAAAACCTTTAAAAATTATACTCCCGCTTATTCTTTTGTTTGCTTTTATGGGTATTATATTTTTTGATAACAAAGCGGACAATAATCTAAGCAGAAATCTAAGCCTCATACCCTGGGCTTTACTTTTAAACTTTGTTTCTATGATAGTTGTATATCTTTTTGCCCGCTATTTAAGGTTAGGAGGGAAAAATAATTTTACCCTTAGCATTGAAGTGGGTTTAAAAAACAGTATTATTGGCATTTTTGTGGCTAAATCTTTATTAAATAATAATGATATAGCGATGGTTTCTGTCGTTTATGGATCTATAACTTTCTTTTCTACCATTTTATTTGGGTATATTGCAAAAAGAATCGAATTGCTGGGGTTCAGATTCAGAAAATTATAACTTTGAAAAGGATTTTATAAAAAAATTGTGAATTTCACCACAAAGTGTAAAGATGAAATAGGCAAACAAATAATTAAAAATCAACAAAAACACCATACCACATGAAAACACTAAAACCAATTGTACAAAAATTTACCCTAATTTTATTACCAGGGATTGGCCTGACATGTGGCTGAAAAATATTAACAATTCTATTAGAACAGCTATGGGTTTTTGTATCATACATATATCTTTGTTGAGCATAAACTGTATTGATTATCCACAACATACGTTGCTCTGAATGCTTTAAAGGAAAGCAAACTCTTTTCAATTCAAAAACATCTAACAAATTGTTTATGTGTTTAATATCACGATTTACACATTCCAATAACTTGCGTGTCATTTTTCGGTGCGTTGACTTAGATTTCTTTTTTTTCTTCGAGTATTCCAAATATGCTTTATCTATTTTCCTTCGGTAGGTTCTGGGTTTTACCCCCTTTTTATTATTCAATTCATACAGTTTGTCTATTATCTTTTCGCATTGTTTACGGCTTTGATTTAAAATGCCATTATCAGTCGGGTAAGTAATATACTGATCAGCAACGGTTGCATCAGCTTGCATTTTGCCTTTATTCTTAGGTGTTTTGTTGTTTTCATTTTTCTTCTTTGAATTGTGTTTTTTGTCTTCTTGATCACTAACTGATTTTATCAATTCTATGTTAAGGGAATCGAAAATTTCTTCTCCAACTCTTTTTCTAATATCAACAAATAATGAAGACTCAAAAATTAGATCAGGAGTAAATTCTTTTAAACCAACAAAAAACTGCATATAGATATTTTCTTGAATCGTTAAA
>JAXHVS010000032.1:0-6536 GCA_034189025.1 Bacteroidota bacterium | reverse complement strand
TATTAATTTTAACCAAAAAAAAACCAGTTGGGTTATAAATAAACTTCCAACTGGTTTTTATCTGTTATTTAAATCTACTAATTAATTTGTTTTTGGGCATAAACCAATCCGGCCTGAATAAATTCTTTGGAAATCTGTCCGGTTGGATCTTCAGTTTCATAAATCCGTTCAGGAATAGTTAGTTTATCGAAGTTAAATCCTTCGCGAATTTTAAATTGATATTTATTAAGATGTATTTGTCGTCCAATTTCGTGCAATTGATTTTCATCCAGATCAAAACCTACCAGTTTTAATCCCTGGCTTACTAATTTTAGATCATAAATTCCACGGGCAAAAAAACATACGGCAATACTCGAGAGAATTTGTCGTATAGCTTCTTCATCTAATAATTTATCCACAACTTTTTCGGGAGCTAAGGTATTATCGAGTAATTCTTTTTGATCTATCGAATAACCAGCATTATCTAAGTGACTATGTCTGGCTCCCAATAAAAAACCTAAATATCCTGCAGGGCCTGTATGATAACCCGGCATTTCATTTTTTCCAAATTGCATGGCAAATTCTTTTCCACCATATTTGTTAGCTGCAAAATCTACTCCTTTTGCACATGCTTTAAGAAATTCGGTTTTCGGGTGGGTAATTTTATCTACTAATTTAATGTATGCATCTGCGTCGCCCCATTTTATCTGCAATTCTTCAATATCTGCACCAGATATTTTATTGCGTTCAACCATTTCAGTAATCCATGCAAGGATAACTCCCATGCTCATAGCATCAACTCCAACTTCTTCAACTTTATCAATTAATTTAAGCATTTGTGTTGGATCATAAATTCCAACCATTGTCCCTAATGAATAAATTAATTCAAAATCGTAACCTACAGGTGTAGTTTTAAAAAAATAGGGATCATCTTTATATGGTTCACGCAAGTAGGCTAAATGAATACAAGCAACAGGGCAGTGTGCACAAGCCACTCTTCTGGCAAGATGATTTTTTGCCATCTTTTCACCTGTTATGGGTTCTATATATTCGCTGGTACTTTTTTGCAGATTTTTTATGGGTAATGCTTTGAGTGTATTTAAAGTTTTAATATTAATAGGCGTTCCAATATCGTGATATTTTTTCATTACTGGTGAGTCAGTAGCTGCTTTGTAAATATCATTATATAATTTTCGGTATTCTTTTTTATTATTTACTTCAATCATTCGTTTGCCAGAAACAACAAGTCCTTTTAATTTTTTACTTCCAAAAACAGCTCCTAAGCCTAATCTGCCAAAATGACGATAGGTTTCCGTAGTAACATTGGAATAGGTTACAAGATTTTCTCCTGCCTGGCCAATACGGAATATGGCCCGAAGACCTTCGCCTTTTTCGTTCTGTCTGATAACACGCGCTGGAATCGATCCATCTTTCATTCCCCATAAGGTTTCCGCATTTTTGAAAAATACTTTTCCATCATGTATTGAAAGATAAACAGGTATTTCACTGGATCCTTTGATAACAATAGCACCATAACCAGCCATACGGATAGCAATAGCGCTTCTTCCTCCTGCATGACTTTCGCCCAGATCACCGGTATGAGGTGATTTAAACATAGCACAGGTTTTGGATGCTAAAGGAAATACGCCGGTTAAAGGGCCTACTGCAAATATTATTGGACTTTCCGGAGATAAAGGATCAATCCCTTCTGGACATTCTTCCATTAATAGCTGAGTAGCTACACCTGTACCCCCCAAATATTTTTCAAAAAGATATTTTCGGTCTTTGACCCAAAATTTCTTTTTTGTCAGATCTATATATAATACTCTTGATAAAGTGTCATTTTCATTCATGGCTAACTACCTCTTCATCTTTGATTAATTCTAAAACATCATATGGACAATATTCTGCACAAATTCCACATTGTACACAAATTACAGGTTTATTTTGCTCTTCATTCCAAAATACAGCATCAATAATGCAAGCTTCTTTACATAAACCACACCCAATACATTTGGAAGCATTTAAACGTACTCCACCATTTTTTTGAGGCACTAATGCCCCTGTAGGGCAAACACTGGCACAAGGTGGATTTTTACATGAACGACAAACAATTACGGTATACCCTCTGGATATTCCTCCAGTGGAACGAACGCCAATACAGGTATTTGATAATCCGGCGTTACCGCTACGCCTCGAACATGCAAACATACAACTCTGACAGCCAACACATCGCATTGCATCTTTTACGGCTAATTTCATGATTATATTTTTTATTTTTAATAGATATGCTAAATAATAAATTTATTTCCAATAAATACTAAAAAAAATAAAGGATTTAATAAGAAAATAAAATGCTGATTCAGCTTTTTTCATCTAATTCTCTGTTTTTATTTATTTAAAACGTTTGCGAAATATTTAAGGCTGATTTAGTAATAATTAATTTAGAATAATTATAAACTTTGGGATAGATAATTTTTTGTACTGGTTTCAAAAAATAAAAGGAAAATTTTCTTTTGAAGCGATATTCTAAATTTTATGGGTTATTATTTTTTAATTATATCCTATATTTCTTACTTTTATATAAAATGAAAAAATCATGCAACTTAACCTGATTGAAAAATATATAATTATAGCTCTGGATGCTAAAAAAGGAAAATTTGTGATTGATAGTTTATCCTTACATTATGGTATTGCTGGAGCCATATTGTTGGAGCTATCGGAAATGAATAAAATTGAAATCGAAAATAAGCGATTAATACTTATAGATGATAAATTTACTAATAATGATGTTATTAATGCGTCCATAAAAATTATAAAAAAATCAAAAAGAATACGAACAGCTAAATCTTGGGTAAATAAAATTGGGAATAGTGCTACAAGGTATAAGAAGCAGATATTAAAAGATTTGTCTGGGAAGAATGTATTAAATATTCATCAAAAATCTTATTTTTTTGGCCTTTTTAACTTTTATTCTTATCCCCTTATTGATCGTAAATATAAAGATGATATTGTTGATCAACTTCTGGAAATTGTTCTTGATAACAAAAAAGCTGATTTAGAAAGTTTGTTGTTGCTGAGTTTATTAAATAGTAGTAAATTAAGCCGTACCCTTTTTGCCAATAAAAAAGATTATAGAGTAGCCAATAAACGCATTAAAGAACTTACTAAGGATATTGAAATTAGCGATGCTGTTCAAAAAACATTAAAAGAAATACAAACGGCAGTAGTAGTTGCCACAACATCGGCTTTTTTAGCCGCTACATCGTCTTCAACATAACTCTATTTTTTAAATAGATTACAAAAGTTAATGCGCCCAATATTAAAAAAATTAATCCTGAAAACAATAATGCATCTTGTAAACTGTATGTATCGGCATACCAGCCCACAAATGGACCAATTATGGCAAATAATATTCGGATAACGAAGTTTCTTACCGATAATACAGTAGCTCGTATTTTTGAATCGCATAATTTGTTGATATAGTCTTTTAATACTGGTGTAGCTACTCCACGTACAAAATAAAAAATAAATAAAATTCCTATGCCCCATAGTGCTTGAATTCTACTAATAGCAATATATCCTGCAGGGATTAATATCGTAATCCATAACATGGTTTTGTTTTGTTTTAATTTGTATTCAATCTTATGTGCAAATATTGCGCTAACTCCAACGGTTAGATTCAACATAGTCCAAAAAATCCCAAAAAGCGTAACTGGAAGAGCAATCATTTCAAAATACGGTTGAACAAACCAGGCCATGGTTAAGGTAGCAGCTCCTATGGCTGAAGAAAAAATGATATTCCACTTTAGCTCTTTATGCTCATAAAGAGCATATTTAACAATTTTTAGAATATCATTTATTTTAAGTTTAATAACTTCTCTGTGTTTTTGGGGTTCTATAAGAAGTATAGCTGCCGGTATACCTATGAATGATACCATAGTCTGTGCATAATAGGGGTATCGTAAACTAACTCCTGCTAATAATCCACCTAAGACTCCGGCAATAGCTTCGGCAAAATTTCCAATAGAAACCATCCGGCCTTCAAATTTTATATATTGCTCCTTTTTTCCAGTCTCCTGGAGGGTATCGTAAAGCATAGCTGAATCTGCTCCGGAAATTAAACTTTGTCCGATACCTAAAATAATTTCTGCAACCAAAAAACCTACAAAACCATAAGAAAAGCTGTAGGTTAAAAAACCCAGAAATCCCATTATGGTTCCAATTATAAGTGTTGATTTTCGGCCTAATGCATCAGCAAAATAGCCTGAAGGAATTTCTAAAATCACAATAGATACGGAGTAAATAGCTTGTAACAAAAAAACATGCCGCATAGATAATCCATTATCTTCATAAAAAAGAACAATAATGGGCATGAATAGCATAAACCATTTGGCAATTTTAATTATATATAATTTTAAAATATTGCTATTTAGATTATGTTGCATGCGGATGTTTTTAAAAATGCAAAAATAATTGCATATAATTAATTTGAAAATATATTATATGTTTTATTTGCTGCTAGAGGTTTTATTATGAATATTACAGAATCAATAAGAATAAAATTATAACTATAAATTGATTTATATTAAATTTGTTATATTATGGAAAACAAGTTTTAACTTACCAATGAAAAATAATCTATTTGATAAACCCACAATTATTGAAGGACGCGCCTTTCTTATACCTATAGATCATATTGATATAAAAAGGATTTTTCCAGACGAATATCTTGCCGTAGATGATTTTATTGACTTAGGAAAGTATACTTTTAATGGATTAGAAAATTATGAAAACTTTGCACAACAATCAATCCCTGGAGATATTATCATTACCGGAAAAAATTTTGGGGACGGAACTTTTCATCAACAAGCAATTGATTGTTTTATCTCTTTGGGTATACAGGCAATACTTGCAGAGTCTTTTTGTGAAACATACAAGAAAGAAGCAATAACTGGAGGTTTTCCTGTACTTTCCTATGAGAAATTAGATAATATTAATTTGGAACAATGGGACAGAATACGTGTAAATTTTGTAAAAGGAGTTATTACTAATTTAAGAAATAACAGATCAACACAAATTAATAGTTTTTCAGAAAAACAAATGAAAATTTATTTAAAGCAAGCAGATAATTAAAATAATTTTTTTAATTGCTTTTAAAATTTAAAAGCCACTCTATTAAAAGTGGCTTTCGTGATCCCGGCAGGATTCGAACCTGCGACCCACAGCTTAGAAGGCTGTTGCTCTATCCAACTGAGCTACGAGACCATGCAAATTTTTAAGGACTTCTCTTGCTATTCGAAAAGCGTTGCAAAAATATAAAAATATCTTTAACCCCAAAAATAAAAAGTCTATAAATTGTATATAACACTGGATAATGATTTTAAGATGATTATCAGTATTCTTGGAATTTTTTTTTAGAATATCTAAATATCTATTATTTCAATACAGTATAAAGTTGAAAAAATCAATAAATTTTGATAACTTGTTACAATTAAAATAATAGTTAATTACAAATATTTTATTATGGCCAATATATTACTTAAGTATCTGGAAGAAAGACATAAAAGCATACAAAAAATTGATAAACCCAAGAAGGTTGGCCCGGTAATTACTATTTCAAGATCTTTTGGTTGTCCAGCTAATTTATGTGCTACTGAGCTTGCAGATATTTTAACCAAAATGGAAGGTAATCCTAATGATCCATGGAAAGTAATTAGTAAAGAAATTCTTGAAGAATCGGCCAAAGAGCTGGGTATAGAAACAGAGAAGATTGAATATATTTTTCAATTTGAAAAACGAAGTGCAATAGATGAAATTCTAGAAGCTTTATCGAGTAAATACTACAAAAGTGAACGAAAGATAAGAAAAACTATAAGTGAAGTGATTCATTCATTTGGCGAACAGGGACGTGTAATTATTGTTGGGAGGGCAGGAGCAAGTATTTTATATGATATTAAAAATGCATTACATGTTAGGCTAATTGCTCCTTTAGAATATCGAATTGAAGGGGTGAGCCGAAGACATAAAATTTCACATAGAGAAGCAAAAAAATTAACCCTTGAAATGGATAAAAAAAGAGCAATGTTAAGAAAAGATTTTGCTGGGAAAAGAACTTCTGATTTAGACTACGACTTGATATTTAATTGTAAAACGATTAGTTCTGGAGAAATTGTACAATTGATTGTTAAAACAGCAGAAATGAGGGAAATGGTTTAATTATTTTTTTAGTTATATAAGAGAAATTTTATAATTTAAGATTTGATAAAAAAGAAAGCCACCGGACGAGGTGGCTTTCTTTTTTTGGTAATTATTTAATTACTGTTTTATAATTTGTTTTGTAATGGGTTCTTTTTCATCTTCTACAGAGATGATATACGAACCAGCAGGTAAGTCAGAAATATCAATTTCTTTCTCATTACCATTGATTTCTAACACTTTTACAAGCGAGCCAATCATGTTATAAATACTTATTGTTCCTACTCTTGATCCATTTTCTACGGTAACGGTAATATAATCAATTGCAGGATTTGGATAAACATTAACATCGGTTGGCA
>JAXHVS010000031.1:0-3164 GCA_034189025.1 Bacteroidota bacterium | reverse complement strand
AATTTGTATACACAAATAAACCGTTATGAAAATTTCTAAAAATATAAAAAATAATAAATAATTTGGTAATTATTATATTAATAATTATTTTTAATTTATTGAATAGTGGTTAAGCCTCAGTTCAACTCACAGTTCGGCGTAGGCTAACGCCTGCGTCGGGCTATAAAAACTCATAACAGTATAAAGTAAAAATAAATGTATCGGATTATTAAGTAAAACATTTAAAATGGTAATAAAATTGAAGCAAATAAAAACGACTTAGGCACAGCCTAAGCCGAACAGGGTATAAAAATCGCCGTCGGTTGTTCCTTGCTGTTGCAAATTTAAAAAGAAAATAATATGTTTGTTTAACCATCTATAAAAAAGTCCGATTAATAGGGGGCCAGACCAGTATCTGTTTAAACTTTTTGAATAATAAAAGGAGATTTAAAATTCATGGTAACTTTCTAAAAAAATATTCAGGAAACCGTTCATTTTTTTTATTTTTACCCTTTCAAAAAAAGCAAGAAAATGGTAAAAAATTTTAAACCTACAAAATACACCCTACAATCAGTAAAAACCGGTAAAACGTTTAAAGATGAAGGGTGGACTCTAGAGGCTCCAGAAGAACAAGAACCTACGCTTATTCGGGCAATTTATGAAAAAAAGCAACTGAATGTAAAAGACAATTCGTGGGGAATTTACAAATATGCCGACTGGCTTCCCATAAAAAAAACATTAAAAGGATCATCGGCTCCAGTAACGTTTAAAAGTAATGGCTTAGCAAACCACCTAGGATTAAGCAACTTATACATTACCTTTAGCGGATATTGGCCCGAGAAAGGAGCAAACTTCACCACCTGCTCATTTAAAGAAACAGAAGCATATTCGGTTTGCGGCAGATTAAATTCAACCCAAGAAAAAATATTAGTCGTTGCATCGGCTGGAAATACGGCACGAGCATTTGCACGCGTATGTTCAGACAATAATATTCCGCTATTATTGTGCGTGCCCGAAGATTACATTGACACTCTATGGTTTAATAAGCCTATTAACGATTGTGTAAAATTAGTGGTAACGAAAACAGGTAGCGACTATTTTGATGCAATTCACCTTTCGAATTTAGCATGTAAGTTAGACAAATTTATTGCCGAAGGAGGGGCAAAAAATGTTGCCCGTCGCGATGGTATGGGCACAACTGTACTTTCTGCTGTAACCGAAATTGGAAAAATTCCGGATTATTATTTTCAGGCTGTTGGTAGTGGAACCGGTGCTATTGCTGCCTGGGAAGCAAACTTACGTTTAATTGAAGATGGACGGTTTGGAACGAACAAAATGAAACTGATGGTTTCTCAAAACGAACCATTTGTAATCCTTCAAGAAGCCTGGAGAGCCGATTCCAGAAATATATTATCAATGGATGATGATGAAGCGCGAAAAAAAGTAGAACAGATCATGGCAAAAGTACTTTCCAATCGTAAACCTCCCTACCCTATTATTGGTGGGTTATATGATGCTATGAAAGATGCAGGCGGTGATGTTTTAACCGCAAATAATAAAGAATTGAAAGATGCCGGAAAGCTTTTCGAAAAACTGGAAGGAAACGATATACACCCTGCTGCGGCAGTTGCAACAGCTACGCTTATAAAAGCAGTTAATCATGGATTAGTACAGAAAGATGATTTAATCATGCTTAATATTACAGGGGGCGGTGAGGAACGGTTTAAAAATGAAAACACAATAACCTATCTTAAACCATCACATGTTTTTGATAATAATCCTCCTTTAGAACAAGTAAAAAAAGTTTTGTATAAACTATTTTAAAATATTAATAAATGTTCTTGCCATGTATACCGGCAAGAACATTTTCTTTTATTTATCATCTTTAGTTTTTCTTGCTCTAATATTATTATAAGCCTCCTCTCCTTCATCCCACCAAAAATCATCAAAATATTTCCATTCAGTAGCTTTATATTTGTGATACTTATCATTACATCGGTTTAAAAACTTTTCTTTTATGGGTTTATGACCCTCAGTATTGTTTTTCCCGTGTTTAAACCCTCCAAATATTAAACGGGTTAATATAATTATTCCTACAGCCTGCCAAAAACTTATTGTCGTTAATTCAAATAACACTGGCATGAGCCAGTTCCACAAAAGCATGACAAAATAGCCAAATAGAAATGCTAAGAATACTACGCCGAGACGCCAAGTATAATTTACCACAAAATTAGGACAACAAGTTTAGTTTAAATTTATTAAATTGTTGTCTTATGAAAACACGAAGAAAATTTACACCGAAATTTAAAGCTAAAGTGGCTTTAGAAGTATTAAAGGAAAGAGAAAGTGTTAATGAAATAGCCAAGAAATATGAACTTCATCCACAACAAGTAGGTAAATGGAAGAAGGAGTTTTTAGGAAATGCTAAGGCAGCATTTGAATTAGTCACTTCAACAAAAAAAGATAAAAAATCCATTGAAGAGGATAAATTGTATGAAATCATCGGCCAGCAAAAAGTTGAAATAGATTTTTTTAAAAAAAAACTTATCATGAAACCACAACGCAAGAAAAACGTGCGATAGTTGATAAGGCTCATGCTCAGTTGAGCATAAATCGCCAATGTAAATTGTTGTCCATTTCAAGGTCAGGTGTGTATTATCAGCCAAAAGCAGAAAGCGAGGAGAACCTTCATCTTATGGAATTGATTGACAAAGAATACACCAATCATCCATTTAAAGGAACCCCTTCAATCACAACATGGCTTCGGGAGGACATGAGCATGAAAATCAATCATAAACGAGTAGAACAGGCATACGAAAAGCTATGGGAGCATCAGCGGGTTCAATATTTTATTTAATTACCCGGGAAATTTTACTTTAATTCTTATTTCAACAATAATTGCGTGGCCAGCTAAGCTATTTATTTAATTGAAAAAAACTGGTTGCAAAATTATCAATACAGAATATCTTTAGGATTTATCTTTTTCTTGATGGGGTTATTTATTGCTATTGTCATTGCTATACTGATAGCTACAAAACAATTAAATCGGATCACTTTATATTTCAAATAGCTTATTTACTATAATTATTAAAAGAATTATTACAATTATGAAACTCTTACTTTGATAAAAATAGTTTAGAACATTAACTTTTATTTTACTAAATTAACTCTATATACTACGCTGG
>JAXHVS010000030.1:0-27476 GCA_034189025.1 Bacteroidota bacterium | reverse complement strand
GGTCACGGAAAACAATTTTGTAAGGCCTTACTTCACTTTTAGCAATACCATTTTTTATTGCTGGATCATTATTTACAATTTCCATTAATTCTTCCTCACTGTCAACATCAATAACAAACATGCCACCTCCTTTTTTATCCAGAAAAGGGCCAGTAATAATAAGTTTTCCTTTGTTAAAAAGCTCCTTAAGATATTTAACATGAGGCTGTATCATTTCTTCGGTTACATCTTGTAACATATGGTGGATTACTACATAATTCATATGAATAAATTTTTAAATTTAAAATAACCAAATAGTTTCTGCTTAATAGGGTTAAATTTAACTATTAAACTTTCTTAGCTTAATTGCGGTTAGCACTTTTTTGGTATACAAAGGGAATTCACTATTTATTATCCATCCAAAATATCCGGGATCTTTTTCAAGTACCGACTCAACCGTTTTTCCTTTATATTTTCCAAAGTTAAATATCTCCTGTCCTTTATCATTATATACAATGCGCCCTGCAAAATCAGCATTTATATTATGGGTTGAAAATTCAGATAATTTTTCTACATCATTCTCAAGTTCATTATAACGATCAAGCTGAGATTTTAAAATTTCAAATGTTGCCTTAGTATCTGCTTCGGCGCTATGTGCATCTTCCAATATTTTATTGCAATAAAATTTATAAGCAGCACTAAGTGTACGTTGTTCCATTTTATGAAAAATTACCTGCACATCAATTGAGCGTAATTTTTTTAAGTCAAAATCAATTTCGGCACGAATAAATTCTTCGGCAAGCAAAGGAATATCGAATTTGGCTGAATTGTATCCTGCAATATCACATCCTTCTATAAACTGTGCAATACTTTTTCCTACCTCGTTAAAAGTGGGCTTGTCTTTTACATCATCGTCGTTAATACCATGAATTTCGGTTGACTGTGGCGGAATAGGAATTCCCGGATTAATCAACATGGTTTTCATTTCTTCGGAACCATCAGGAAATACTTTGAGGAGCGAAATCTCCACAATTCGGTCGTTCGCAATATTAACTCCAGTGGTTTCCAAGTCAAAAAATACAATCGGTTTTTTTAAATTTAAATCCATTATTATGTTTTTTTGTCCTTTTAAAAAAAAAGAGTTTCAATCCGAAACTCTTTTATAAGGGATTTATACAATATTTTTTATCCTTTAATCATCATGGGCATTAACAACATCAACACATCTTCATCTTCATTTTCTTTTTCAGCAGGGAAAAAGATTCCAGCTCTCGATGGGTCTGAAAACTCAGCCAAAACATCTGTCGATGTTAAATTAGATAGTATTTCGATAAGAAATGATGATTTAAAACCAATTTCCATCTCATCTCCTTCATATTGAGAATTTAACCGTTCATTGGCAGAAATTGAAAAATCAATATCTTGTGCAGAAACATTCAACTGATTATTTTTCAACTCTAATTTCACCAAATTACTTGCCTGGTTAGAGAATAATGCAACTCGTTTAAGTGCGTTGTATAATTCTAAACGGTCAATGGTTAATTTATTTGGATTATTGGTGGGTATAACTGAATTGTAGCTTGGGTAATTGCCTTCAACTAATCGGGAAACTAATTTATAATTCGATAGGGTAAAGAATGCATTTTTATCATCAAATTCAACCATCACATCATTTTGCTCTTTGGGCAAAATAGCCTTTAATAAAGATGCAGGTTTTTTAGGTAAAATGAATGATGATTCCTGATCAGCTTTAGCATCCATTCTTCGATAACGAACTAATTTATGGGCATCGGAAGCAACAAATGTCATGCTATCAGTAAACAATTCAATATAAATACCATTCATTACCGGCCTTAATTCATCATCGGCAGTTGCAAATAAAGTTTTGTTAATACCATTCAGTAATAATTCAGATGGCAATTGAATAGATATTTTCTGATCGTCCTTAATTATTGGCATTTGCGGAAAATCCTCACCATTTTGGCCTACCACATTATACTTCCCGTTTTCGGTAGTAATAACTACACTAAACGTTTCGGTATTGATATCGAAGGTTAGCGGCTGGTCGGGAAACTCTTTAAGTGTATCGGTTAAAATTCTGGCAGGGATAGCTATACTTCCTTCATCAGTTACGTTTTCTAACGTAATATTTGTAATCAGGGTAGTTTCTAAGTCCGAAGCCGTAATTTTTAACTCATTATTTTCCAACTGAAATAAAAAATTGTCAAGAATGGGCAATGTATTTTTTGAGCTAATCACCCTGCTAATAGCCTGCAAATGACTAAGTAGCTCTGTACTGGAAATAACAAACTTCATTGGTATTTGTTTTAAATTTTAAATGTTTTTTAAACTATCGAATTAAATATCAATAATACGAAAAAAATATCAAGTAGCCAATAAGGCTAAGGGATTTTTATGTTAGCGAAAATAATCAATTTCTTTCAATAAAGGATCAAAAATATAATATTGGATAATAATTAATTCATTATTTTGATTAAAAATAGCGTAAGCCCTATTATAATCAAAGGTTAATTTATTTCCGAATTCATCAAATTTCCTTTCTGGAGGTTTTCTGTATATGGTTATGCTATTGGTAAAATCATCAACATCGGTAACACTAATTTTACAATAGGGTTTTGATTTTAATAGCGAATCGGTTTTTTGTTTTGATAGTTCCTTTTCTAAACGTTCAAATTCAATATCCTGAAAATAAGTAAAGTACCGAACAACGCGTTCAACCTTAAAATCTTCCACAAATAAGTTTTTTTCAGGATATTTTAATGCAAAAGTACCATCACCATAATTAATTACGGTAAATGATTTAGAGAGATATCCAGGATATTCTGTTGTAATTGATTTAATATTTTGCGGTTGGTAATCAAAAATGGATTTGTCACGCCATAAACTTTCATCTGTAGTGAATAATTCAGCAACCAAACCTTTAAAAGATGGAATCCGAACTGTAATAGGTTCTCCTCTTTTAGCCATCATCATATAGGTTTTATGTTTATCTATTTCCGGTGTACTTACATAATATTTGCGTAGGGTTCGATTTTTTCTATAAATTTCAACAAGTAACCCTTCTTTTTCAAGCTCTGTAACTATTCGTTCTTTTTCATTAGCTGAGATAGGAGCTGCTACCTGTATCCTGTTTAAGGCCATCAGAAAATTTTCTACAATACGTTGTCTGGCAATATATTTATCATTAATTTTCCAGTGCTCAGTTTCTTTAACAAGAGTAAGCTCTTTATCAGGAGAAAAAATCTTTATTTTATCAATCTTTTTTGTTTCTTCTACGGCAAAATGGGTGTTACGCCTACTTATGGTCCCTTTTGAATCGTTAAAAAAATAAGCAGCTGCAATTACCAATAAAATAAAAACAATAATGAGTATTTTTTTTGTATTATTCATTATTTAAAAAAATAACATGATTCTAAGCAGTATACTTACGTTTTCTAAAAAAAATAATTATCCCACCAAAAAGAAGGATAAATAAAACAGGAAAAACCGTATTAATAATTTGCCATTTTACTCTTTCGTCAATAATCTTTGCTTTATCTAAAATGCGAAGTTTAATTTGGCGCGATCGTAATTCAAGTAATCCTTTTTGGCCTGCCAGATAATGTACAGCATTCATTACAAATTCTTTATTTCCATAGGTTTGTTTCGTATACCTATCGTAACCTAAAGGTG
Source organism: Bacteroidota bacterium (assembly GCA_034189025.1). GTDB lineage: Bacteria > Bacteroidota > Bacteroidia > Bacteroidales > UBA12077 > UBA12077. The sequence continues at coordinate 23,804 of JAXHVS010000030.1, read as the reverse complement.
AAATAAAAATGCCGTCAGCACGTTCACGAACCTCATTGCGGATAATATCAGCATCCGAAACGACAATCAATTCTGTAGGTTCACTGGTTTCTTTAAATGAGAAATCATCCATTTCAATAATATTTTTCAAATATCGGTTTTTAAAAACCGATTGAAAAGTTCCTTTGAGTAATACAGCAATAGGCAAATTCGATTCTTGAAATGCTGCCGGGTTAATCTTTTCACGCACCTGTGCCAGATTAATTAGTAATGGTGTATTTAAAATCCTGGCATTGGCCGATGAAGATAAGAGTACTTTCTTTATCATATCATTCCCTGTTCCTACCGTATCAATAACACTGGGAAATTCTGTTTTAATCATATTTAAACTTTTAGTAACAGGATGATTATTTGCTGAAATAAGCAATGGATAATACACCCAGGGAGCTGGAACAAATTTAGGTTGACGGCTATCCACAGCTGTATTAACAGGAATTACTGCACATTGAACGTCTTGAATAACATTAGGATTTATACGCACGCCATATTTAAAAAGCATATCGTTAAGGTTTACATCATTCATCAATGCAAAAGTAGAGCTGCCGGTTGATAAACTGTCCATATTTACGGTCACTGCATCAATAAACCAAAGCACTTTTCCACCATTCATAATATACTGATCAATAATAAACTTACTTTTTTCAGTATACTCATCTTTAGGGCCCGCTATTATAATGGCATCGTACGGATCGAGAATATTTAAATACTCCTTAATGGTTACTCTGTCAATTTTATAATACTCAGCCAATTCCCGTGTAATATCTCCGGTTTCATATTCATCCAATTCATTTTGTCCTTCAATAAATGCAATATTTTTACGTTTTGTAGTAGTTATTTTATTTATGGCATCTATAAGCTCATATTCAATCATTTGAATAGAATTGTTTAAGTTTACTTCGGCAGAAAAAGCGGGATTATTTTTCAAAAAATTAACCGGAGTTTCTTTACCGCCATAAATAATTATAGCCCCTGGGAAAAGAATTTTTTCAGCCATCCCTCCTTCACGGCCTCTATCTTTTACATTGGTTGGATCTAATCCTCTTTCATAAATATCCTGATAAATTGCATCTCTTTTTGATTGGTCGTTAGAAGCCGATGGATTTATAAAAGTATACTGAATATTTTTTCCTGCAATAACTCTAAATTCATCCAACAACTCTTTGATTGATTTTTGCAGTCGTTGAAAACCATAAGGCATATCTCCATCTAAATAAACTTCGATATAAACGGTGTTATCTATTGAATCGAGTAATTCATGCGTAACATCAGACAAAGTATATCTTTTGTCAGCCGTTAAATCTAAGCGAAAAAATGTTTGTGATGAAATATAATTAATAAGCAAAATAATAACCAGTGCAAGAATTAATTGTATAATATTTTGTTTTTTTTGATTTTTCATTACATATACTTTTTAAAAGTTACCACTTTCTACTTTGTAAAATGGTTTTTGTAATTAAAAGGAAAAAAGCAATTACACTGACAAAATAAACAATATCACGGCTATCAATCACCCCACGGCTCATTGATTTATAATGCTCATTAATACCCAGATTGATAATTAGTGCTTCAAACGATTTCAAAAAGCTTAATTCGCTTATAAAGTCAAATCCAATATAGGCTATAAAACATAGCAACATTCCAATAATAAATGCTACAATTTGGTTATCTGTAAATGACGAAGACAAAATACCTATGGCTACATAAATGGCAGCTAAAAAAAACAAACCTATATAAGACCCCCAAGTTCCACCTGTATCTATGCTTCCAACCGGATTTCCCAATTGATAAACTGAATAAAAATAGATTAATGTAGGCAATAACGAAAATAGGACCAAAATCAGAGCGGCCAAATATTTTGCAAATATAATCTGAAAATCAGATAATGGACGGGTTAAAAGCAACTCAATGGTTCCTGAACGTTTTTCGTCGGCAAACATGCGCATAGTAACCGCAGGCACTAAAAATAAAAAAACCCACGGAGCAATAGAAAATAAGGAATCTAACGTAGCATATCCTCCATCGAGTACATTATTATTTCCGGGGAATACCCATATAAATAAACTATTTATTACGAGAAAAACAATTATTACAATATATCCAGTTAGGGAACTGAAAAAATTATTAACTTCTTTTTTTAAAAGTGTAAACATTATCTTAATCTAAACATTTATTTGAACACAAATTTAGTTTTAAAATCTTTTATTCAAAATCAAACGAATTAATTTTATCAATTACTATTTTTGCATTTCGATTCATAAATCCGGTTAAATGTTTTTTAAACGAACTATTCTTTTATTCATTTTATATACGCTTGCTTTTTTTTGTTTAGCACAGAAATCGGATTTAAAAAAATCCGGATTAGGTTTTGAAATAGACTATGGTTACGGTTTTGTTATGCCACACCATAAAATGATAGAATATTTTATTGAAGATCATATCCAAACGTTGGATATAAAATTAAATAAAACAACGCATGGTGAGAAATACTGGAACCAGCTGTTTAGATATCCTTACTATGGAATCGGTTTTTATCGGGCAAATTTAGGAAATAATGAAGTTTATGGATTTGCTAATGCCCTTTATTCATACGTAAAAGTTCCTTTACTGGGCAGATGGGAAACAGCTAATTTAAGCTGGCAAATAGGCTTTGGAGCTTCATACCTTACTAAACATTTTGATATTAAAAATAATCCTAAAAATCTGGCGATTGGTTCTAATTTAAATATTTATGCTGACTTTAGCTTACAATCGCAAATTCCATTATCACCAAAAATTAACTTAATCAACAATGTAAGATTTTCCCATTTTTCAAATGGAAAAATTAAATCACCTAATAAAGGATTGAATGTAATATCTGGTTCGATTGGACTATTGTATCATTTCAGTGGAACTCCAATTAAATATCATATGGAATTACCTGATATAGAAAATAAAAATGAATATTCGGTTATTTATGCCGGAGGCATTAAAACAAAATCGAGATATGAGCCGGGATCTTATTATGCATCATCACTAATGTTAGACTTTTACCATAATAATTCATTAAAAAGACGTTGGGGATTTGGAACCGATTTATTTTATGATGAAACAAAAAGAGAATATTCAAACAGAAATCAAAAATCAAATGTGGCAAATATCGATTTATATCAGGTTGGATTACATGTTGGCCACGAAATGTTAATGGGGAATCTGGCATTAACTATAAACCTGGGTGGGTATGTTTATGCTCCTGTTAAAGAAGATGCTCCCATATATAGTCGTATAGGATTACGTTATCGATTTGCTGAAAAATATATAGCCAATTTAACATTAAAATCACATTGGGCAATTGCCAGTTATATCGAGTGGGGCGTTGGATATGTTTTTTAAATTTAATTTATAAAATATTTATTATCATTATATTACAATGAAAAAGATTGTTTTTATAATTCCGATTTTGTTTTTATATTCTTGTCAGGAATCTTTGTTCAACTCAGGAGAAATGATTACCCGGGAAATAAAAACCTCGCCATTTAAAAATATTGAAATCAATGATATTTTTGAAGTCTATTTTTATCAGGATACAATTGAAAAAATAATTGTTAAGGGAGGAAGCAACTTAATTCCTAACCTTACATTTGATGTTAACCCAGAAAAAACTTTAACCATTGGTGATAACAATAATGCAAGATGGTCAAGAGATTATGAAAAAATTGAATTACATATTACCGTTGACACGTTACATTTCTTAACCCTTAAAGCTCCAGCTAAAGTAAAATGTATTGACACATTAAAAACTCCGGAACTTAAAATATTTTCTATTTCGGAATATGCTGAAATTTCTGTTTTAGTAAATTGTAGTAATTTATACCTTGTAAATTCAGGCACTTCAGGTGGACAAATAAATTTAGAAGGGTCTACATATAATTTTGGGTTTTGGGCCAGGGCGTCGTTACAACTTTTTGCTGGAAAATTTATAGCCAAAAAAATTACAGCTAAAAATGAGAGTATAGGTAATTGTTATATTCATGCAACCGAATATCTTTCTGTAGAAATCTTAAGAACTGGATTAATTTATTACCATGGTGATCCGGAAACAATCGAATATGTGAATGAAGAATCTAAAGATAAACTTATTAAGATGGATTAATATCTTTATGCAAATAGGTATAAAGCAATTTTGCTACTCTTTCTGAAGCACCTGTCCCACCCAATTTTTCTCGTAATTCTTTATAATTATCCAGCATTTTCTGACGAAAATTTTTATCGTAAAGAATCTTATTTAACTCGGTTTTTAACTTTTCTGCATTCATTTCAAACTGAATTAACTCTTTCACTACTTCTGCGTTCATAACTAAATTAACCAATGAAATATATTGTGTTTTTACAAACTGCTTAGCAATAAAGTAGGAAACATTACCAGCCCGATAACAAACCACTTGAGGCACATTAAATAAAGCCGTTTCGAGAGTTGCTGTTCCAGAAGTTACAAGGGCAGCATTTGCATATTTTAATACATCGTAAGTTTGATTAAAAACTACTTTAACTCTATTATTATTTTGAACAAATTTCTGGTAATAATCAGGTTCAATAGAGGGAGCTGCAGCAATAACAAATTGATAATTTTTATAATGATCAATTATCTTAAGCATCACACCCAAATTTCTGTCAATCTCTTGTTTACGGCTTCCGGCCAATATAGCAATAATTGGTTTATTTTCCAGTCCGTTATCATTTATAAAATCATCGAAACTACCCGGGTCATTTAATTTTTCCTGTACAGCATCAAGCAAAGGATTTCCTGCATAGTCAACGGGATAGTTATGTTTTTTAAAGTAATCAACCTCAAATGGAAAAATTACAAACATGCGATCTACAAAAGCTTTTATTTTTTTTATACGAGATTCTTTCCATGCCCAAATTTTAGGCGATATGTAATAGTAAACCATTATTCCTTTTGACCGGGCAAATTGGGCAATACGCAGATTAAAACCTGGATAATCGATTAAAATCAAAACATCAGGAGAATAATTTAAAATGTCTTTTTTACAAATCTTAAGAAAATTATTGATTTTATGTAAATTCAAAACAACCTCCAGAAACCCCATGATAGCAGTTTCTTTGTAGTGGGTAACCAATTGTCCACCTTGTTGTTGCATTAAATCACCACCCCAAAAACGAAATTCAGCTTCTGGATCAACATTTTTTAATCCTTTCATTAAATTTGACCCGTGTAAATCACCGGAAGCTTCGCCTGCTATTAAATAATATTTCATTACGTATCGATAAGATTATAAAGCAAACTTAGTAACAAACACAAAAATTGCAAATATAATGGTAGCCATCAAAACACCCCGCGCAGAATACAAATAATTTAACCAGATAAAAACAAAAAAGAGAATAAGGTTTGGAATAACACACAGGCTCACAATTTTAGTAAAAATTTGTGTATCGATTAAATAGTCAATAAGCTCTGTAAAAACATATTGAGTAAACCTGGAAAAATATACAATAAGCATCGTAACAATGGGTGCTAAGATACCAAGAATGAGGCCTAAAGTGAAATTATTGAATGTATATTTAGATTTCATATTTCCATTGTTTAAAGAAATCCATTTTATCGTAGGCTGTGAAATCAATTTTTATAGGCACTATTGAAATATAATTATTACCTAATGCCCATTCGTCGGTATCGGTAGAACCGTTCTCGGCATTTTCAAAATAGCCGGTAAGCCAAAAGTACTCACTATTACGAGGGTCAATACGTTTTTCAAACTCCTCTTTCCAAACTCCTTTAGCCTGTCGGCAAATTTTAACTCCTTTAATTTCTTCTTTGGGTACCGGCGGAAAGTTAACATTAAGACAGGTACTTTCCGGCAATCCATTAATTAATGTATTTTCAACTATTTTCCTGCCATATTGAATGGCCGCGGTAAAGTCTGCATTACTTGAATAATCTAGGTGCGAAAATCCAATGGATGGAATTCCGTAAATACAACCTTCAATTACAGCACCCATCGTTCCAGAATACACAATACTTACCGATGCATTAGAACCATGATTAATGCCCGATACAATTAAATCAGGTTTGCGATGTACAATTTCACTCATGGCCAATTTAACAGAATCAACCGGAGTTCCGTTACAACCATATATTGTAACGTTTTCTTCTTCTTTTAACTTTTTATATCGAATAGGAGTTTTTACCGTTATGGCATGAGCCATTCCTGAATTTCCGTGCAAGGGGGCAACAACAATTACTTCTCCGTAAGGTTTAACCATTTCAACAAGAGCATGAATCCCTTTTGCATGCACTCCATCATCGTTTGTAACTAAGATTAAAGGCTTATTTTTTTCCAATTTTCAACACTTTTATAATTTATATTTATCCTTGCAAAGATATTCAATTCGCCCGAGTTTCCATACAATCACTTTTTAAATTATAGTTAAATTAGCTATAATCATTAACATACGATATATTAATAACAAAACCCTCATTATTTTTATCAACAGTAATTTATCAGGCTCAAGGATTAATACTTACTCATTTTTTTATATTTTTGCTCTTTATTCAAATACGAAAATTAATTTATTCTTATGAAGATATCATACAACTGGCTCAAAAATTATATCGAAACAGATTTACCGCCCAACGAGGCAGCAAAAATTTTAACCAATACAGGATTGGAAGTTGAAGGAATAGAGCTTTTTGAGTCGGTAAAGGGTGGATTAGAAGGTTTAATTATTGGCAAGGTAACCTCCTGCAAAAAGCACCCAAATGCTGATAAACTAAGTGTTACTACAGTTGATATTGGCGAAGGGAAAGAACTACCCATTGTTTGTGGAGCCCCCAATGTAGCCGAAGGACAAAAAGTAGTCGTGGCAAAAGTAGGAACAACTCTATATTTTGGTGATGATGAATTAAAAATAAAAAAAGCAAAAATACGTGGAGAAGTTTCCGAAGGGATGATTTGTGCCGAAGACGAAATTGGTTTGGGCACCTCACACGAAGGAATCATGGTTTTGGAAAACTCGGCAAAAGTAGGCACCCCTGCCCATCAATATTTTGAGATTGAAACCGATACCGTTTTCGAAATCGGGCTTACCCCAAACAGAATAGACGGAGCTTCGCACATAGGCACAGCCCGAGATCTATCCGCTTACTTAAATCTTAAAGAAAAAACCGAAATTAAAAAACCATCGGTAGCACATTTTGAAATAGATAACAATAATCTGCCAATTGATATTGAGGTAGAAAATACTGAAGCCTGCCCACGATATTCAGGAATTACAGTATCAAATATAAAAGTAGGGCAATCACCTCAATGGTTGCAAAACAAACTTAAAGCAATTGGGCTGAACCCCATCAATAACCTTGTTGATATTTCCAACTTTGTATTACACGAAACCGGCCAACCTTTACACTTTTTTGATGCCGATAAAATCGAAGGGAAAAAAGTAATTATAAAAACGTTAAAGGAAAATTCTGTTTTTACTACACTAGATGAAAAAGAAAGAAAATTATCGGCCGATGATTTGATGATTTGTAACGCAAAAGAAGGAATGTGTATTGCCGGTGTATTTGGAGGAATTAAATCTGGAGTTACTGAAAATACAAAAAATATTTTTATCGAAAGTGCTTATTTTAATCCGGTATACATCCGAAAAACTGCCAAAAGGCATGGTTTACATACCGATGCCTCGTTCCGTTTTGAGCGGGGTGCTGATCCAAATAACACTATTTACCCACTAAAAAGAGCAGCTCTTTTAATTAAAGAAATTGCCGGGGGAGAAATTTCATCCGACATTGTAGACATTTATCCCAACCCGGTATTAAATAATGAAGTAACATTGACTTTTAAAAATTTAAAACGATTAACAGGGAAAGCAATTGACAGGGATATCGTTAAAAAAATTCTTGAATCGTTGGATATTAAAATTCTCCATGAAAAAGAGGAGCTTTTAACCCTTGAGATTCCAACTTACAGAGTAGATGTTACCAGGGAAGCAGATGTGATTGAAGAAATATTACGAATTTACGGTTATAATAACATTGAAATAACTGAACATGTAAATTCAAGTATCTCCTACTCACAAAAACCCGATAAAGAAAAAATTCAAAATTTGATCTCGGAAACATTAACAGCTAACGGTTTTCATGAAATCATGTGCAACTCGTTAACCAAAACTGAATATTATACTAATTTAAAATCCTATCCGACAGAGCATTTAGTACCGATATTCAATCCACTTAGTAACGATTTAAATGTAATGCGCCAAACCTTATTATTTGGTGGACTTGAGTCCATTGCTCACAATATTAATCGGCGAAATCCGGATTTAAAATTATACGAATTTGGAAATTGCTACTACAAGAAGAAAACAGAAAGCCAAAATCCGCTTAAAAAATTTGAGGAAACACGAAAAACAGCAATTTTCATTACCGGAAATAAAACACCCGAAAGCTGGGTTAATAAACAAGAACCAACCACCTTTTTTCATTTAAAATCGTTTGTTGAAAATATTCTGGAAAAACTGGGTATCGATTTAAATCAGATGCAACAAAACGAAGTAAGAAAAGATATTTTTTCCGATGGGTTAACTTATTTAGTTAACAACAAAACTTTGGTTGATTTTGGTTTTGTGAATAAAAAAATATTAAAAACATTTGATATTGATGCACCGGTATATTATGCAGAATTTAACTGGGATAATCTATTAAAAATTACTTCAAAACATAGCATCCGATTTACCGAACTGCCAAAATACCCTGAAGTAAGACGGGACCTCGCCCTTTTAATTGATAAGGAAGTGCGGTTCAATCAAATAAAAGAACTGGCCTACAAAACAGAAAAGAAACTCTTGAAACAGGTTTCGTTATTTGATGTTTTTGAAGGAGAAAAACTGGGGACCAATAAAAAATCGTATGCAGTAAGTTTTATCTTACAAGACGAAAACAAGACCCTTACTGACAAGCAAATTGATAAGATTATGAATAATTTTATACGGATTTTTGAAAAAGAACTAAGTGCTAAGATTAGATAATATTTATTAAACTTTCAAGATGAAAAAAATTACAAAAAGAGAAATTGTTACATTTATCCTGGGCATACTTTTTACTTTTTTACTTGAAATATTGTTTAATTGGAATGTCCATGTAAAAGCTTTTAAAGAAGGATTTAAAAATGCACAAAAATATTCATCAACCGAACATCTAAACTTTTAAGGCTATGGCAAAAATAGAACTTATTCAGGACGACATCACCAAATTAGAAGTTGATGCCATTGTAAATGCAGCCAACAAATCGTTGCTTGGCGGAGGTGGTGTAGATGGTGCTATTCACAGGGCTGCCGGAAGCGAGCTGCTCGAAGAGTGTAAAACGTTAAACGGTTGCCAAACCGGTAAAGCAAAAATTACAAAAGGTTATCATCTTCCTGCTAAATTTGTTATACACACGGTTGGGCCGGTTTGGCACGGAGGCCAAAACAATGAATCCGAATTACTTGCTAATTGCTACAATAATAGTTTAAAACTTGCTTTACAAAACAACATTAAAACCATTGCTTTTCCCAACATTAGCACTGGAGTTTATGGATTTCCAAAAGATAAAGCAGCTGAAATAGCTATAAAAACGGTTACCGATTTTTTAAATCATAATAATAAAATAGAAAAAGTTTATTTTGTTTGCTTTGATAATGAAAATTATAACCTTTATCAAGAAATGCTCAAATAAACTCAAACATTAAAAAAAGCTGATTTACTAAATAAATACAAACCAATTTTTATGATTAAAGAAACACAAACAGAAGTGAAGAATTTCCTTTCATTAGTAAAATTCAGCCATACTATTTTTGCCATGCCTTTTGCATTTATCGGTTATTTTCTGGCTTTGTATCAGACAAAAGCCATTTTTGAATGGAAATTATTAGTGCTTATTGTATTGTGTATGATTTTTGCCCGAAATGCGGCCATGGCATTTAATCGTTTTGTTGACCGTAAAATTGACAATAAAAACCCCCGTACCGCTGTACGCGAAATTCCTTCGGGTATCATCAAGGCTAAATCAGCATTAATTTTTGTAATTATTAATGCTTTACTATTTATTTTAACCACCTATTTTATTAATACAATTACATTTATTCTGTCGCCTGTTGCCCTTTTAATTATATTAGGCTATAGTATTACCAAAAAATTCACAGCCATTTGTCACTTAATCCTTGGGTTAGGTTTGTCTCTTGCACCCATTGGTGCATATTTAGCAGTTACAGCAACATTCGATTTATTACCCATACTTTATTCACTTGTGGTATTATTTTGGGTAAGCGGATTTGATATTATTTATGCTTTACAGGATTTAGATTTTGACAAGGAAGAACAATTAAAATCATTCCCTGTATTTTTTGGACGAAAAGGTGCCTTAAGTGCTTCAATCCTATTGCATTTTTTATCGGCAACAATAGTAATTATTGCAGGACTAATTGCCGGTTTCGGTTTAATGTACTGGCTGGGGAGTATTATCTTTATTATCTTGTTAATATACCAACACCTGTTAGTTAAACCCAACGATTTAAGCAGAGTAAACTTTGCCTTTTTTACAACCAACGGAATTGCCAGTATTATATTTGCTGTATTTACTATTACCGAGCTGGCATATGATATCTGGGTACTATAAATACAACCAAAACGACATTTTGACATAACCAGCTTTACTGCAACATGTTGGCACAAAATTTGAATTCTATTTTTCACAAACTTTTTATTGCTATAAATTATCAAATAAGTAATCAAATAACTTAAAAATGATGGTTATGGCTGAAGAGTTATTTTTTAAACCTTCACATTCTATACTTGGCGGTTATTACATTCCGGTAAGGAATGACTGGAATTATCATATACGCAGACGACACCTGACCGCAAAAGAAAAAGAACTATTTGAAAAAGAATTTGGTGAACAGATAATTACAGACGATAAATACTTTGAATGGTGGAAAAAAATACATTCAATTCATTAAAAAAGAAAGGAGGTAATGATGAAAAATAAAAAAATCTTATTAATTACAGCTACATTGTTAATACTTGGATCAATTATCGGTTTTGCAATCAATGTAAACAAAACGGAATCCGACAAAAAGGATACACCACAGGAAGATACTTTAAAAACTAATCCACAGATAGATATTAAAGTGAACAAGGAGTATGATGATGAAGGCAATATTATCCGATACGATTCTACGTATTCATACATTTACACTTACCCTGACGGAAAACAGAGAAACATAAACATTGACAGCCTGTTTCAAAGTTTTCAACCTTACTTTTTTGACCGAAGTTTTGAAATGATGCAGGATCCTTTTAAGCAATTCTTCGAAAGAGACTCTTTTTATGAAAGGCACTTTTTTGATCATGATTACTTTATGCAACAATTTGAGAGAGAAAAATTACATTTCGAAGAAATGATAAAACAAATGGATTCATTAAAAAACCAATTTTTAAAAGAGTCTTTTCCTAAGATACAGCAAAATAAATCAAAACCAACAAATAAATCTTATAAAACCTATGAAATTTAATTGTAACAGGGCAGTCTTAAAGAAGCCCTGTTTTTTTATTTATTGTTAGTTTCAATTAAAGGCTAAATATCAGTCATTAATCATAAATAATACAAATAGGGTAATTTTTTAAAAAAGAAATTTTAACTTTGATTCAATATTTTAAACCATATTGTATTAGTTTTGATTTTAATGAGTTAATGCTGTTGAAAAAATTATTAAGATGAAAAAAATATTTTTACTGAGTATTTGTTTATTAATCGTTAAAGTTTCTTTTTCTTTTGAGCCAACATTTACAAATGAAAAGAATACAGTAAAGTCATCGTTCGAAGAGAACAAACAACTTTTATACACCCCCAATTACCAACAATTTAAAACACAACTACTTAACATTGAAACCAAAGAAGTTAAAGATTATGCCCAGTTAAGAAGACGCGGGAAAGACGATTATTTAATGTTGTATGTTGCGGGAGGTATTGCTATTGCAACAACTACACTAATTCTTACCAACAATCCGGATAACTTTGTTTCAAATTCAGCAGGAAGTGTAAATACAGGAATTGCAATAGGTGGAGGTATTGCTTGTGGTTTAATTGTTACAAAATTCATTATCGATCAAAACAGGTAATTTATAATTACAGCAGAAATTTTTTTATGTCTTTGTATAAATTTATCAGTAAGATATTTATTTTTTTTCTGTTAATCTTCCAGGGTTATTGCTTTTCTCAGAAAGATAAACATATCGTTACTGAACTCACAAAACATTCAGACGAGGTACATTCAGTTAGTTTCTCGCCCGATGGCATATCTTTTATTTCAGGGTCGGCAGACAAAACCATTATTCTATGGGATTTTGAAACGTTGAGCCCCGTAAACACACTTGAAAAACATTACGGGCCGATTTATGCATTAGAATATACCCATGATGGAAAACATTTTTTAAGTGGAGGAGATAACTCCATTAAAATATGGAAAAAAGATGGAACTTTCATAAAAACTTTAAACGGACACGCAACAGCAATATGGTCTATTGGAATTTCTAAAGACGATAAATACATTGTAACAGGCTCATTTGATAACACCTTCCGGATATGGGATATCTATAAAGGCGAAACAATACATATTTTCGATATTGATAAAAAGAGTATTCTGGCTACCGCCATAAATCCTATAAATTATTTTATTGCATGCGGTACACAAGATGGAACCATTGTATTATTTACCTTCGATAATTATGAAATAATCCATACTTTTAGTGCTCATGGAGGAAATGTATATGCACTTGATTTTAGCCCTGATGGGAAATTATTAGCCAGTGCAGGACGTGATGGAAATATAAAAATTTGGGATGTTGCTAAAATGGAAATTTTACATTTGCTTGATAAGCATGAACGAAGTGTTATGGATATTAAATTCAGCTCCAATGGGAAATATTTAATTTCTGCTTCTTATGATGCAACCGTACGATTATGGGATGTGGAAAGTGGTGAACAAATACATCAGTTTATAGGGCACAAAATGCCTGTAAATGCAGTTGATATAAGCAATGACAATAAATATATTATTAGTGGCTCAAGTGATAAATCAATAATTATTTGGGAGCTTCATCCTGAAATTTTGATTGATTATTTTTTTGCTGATGAATTTGCAAATGAAATGGAAAAATCGGGATTATTTGCACCTAAAAGAAAAAATGAATCCAGATCTGATTATAAAGAGAGGCAGGAGAAAGCTGAAAAATTTAAAAACGAATTATACAAAAAATATATCCATAAGTTAAATAAGCATTAAGCATCTAACATTTTTTAAATTTCCTAAAAAAATAATGCAGGTCTTTCTATATATCGTTTTTTAAATTTCAATTTATTTTATTGCAATTATCCCTTTTTGGTTTTTATATCAATTTACAAATTTATTAGCATTTCTTTTTTATTATGTTTTTCAGAATCGTAAAGAAGTAATTCTCACAAACCTTAGGAATTCATTCCCCAAAAAATCGGATAAAGAAATTAAAAAAATAACTAAAAATGTATCGTAACTTAACCGATATCCTGGTAGAAAGTATTAAAGGTTTTACTATTTCTAATAAATAAAAAAGCGTTTCACCATTAATAACCCAGAATTGTTAAACGAATATTTTTATCAAGGAAAAAGTATAACTGGTGTTATGTGGCATTATGGCAAATGGGAATGGGGTGCTATTCTGCAGGCAGCATGCAAATAAAACACAAAGCATTAACTAATAAATATATCGATCGTTAAAAAAAATCAGTGCTAAAAATGGAACGTTATTAAAATCCCAACCGAAATGAAGGAGGGACAAATTACCCAAAAGTATATGCATAAGCTTGAAGAAATTATTAGAGAAAATCCAGAAAATTGGCTCTGGTCAAACAAAAGATGGAAAATAAAACGTAAAAAGTAATCTCAAAAAAATAAATTATTTTTTATATGCTTTATTTAAAAACTATATGAAAAACCAATCCCGATTACTTCTCTGAATTGCATTCCTTTGGTTACACCAACTTGTTCTCCTTCTTCAAATACGGGTATATCCACATCATCATCATAAATAAAATGGGTATTTAAAGACATTTTGATATAACGGGTCAGTTTCATCTTTAAATTTAGTTCCCAGTCAATATCTATATTTTGAGGATTATTTGTATAGTTGGTAAAGAAATTAATCTTATTTTCCATATGAATATCTTTCGTAATATTATACTTCCAGATGGCTTTAACATAAGCACCAATTTCCTTTCTTATTTTTTCATTTGCACCAACACCAAAACGGGTTTGATCATAGTTGGCCGTATCTGAAACAATCGTAAATTTAGAAGTAACCGGCGATATAAGAACCGTTAGATTTTTATTTGGTTTATAATCTAAACCCAATGAAAAAACAAGATGTCCGGGAGACATAAATTTAGAAACCGGAATTGAATCGTTGGGATAATCATAACCTTTTAAAAATTGGGTTCTAAAATTAAATAATAAACTATAATACCAATTATTAAATGCTGTACGCCCATATTTTGAGTTTAACTCAAACCGGTCGTCATTTTTTTGTAATGGATTATCACCTGCTTTTAAGTAACCTAATTTATATTCAATATCAGTATCCCATGTACGCTGTTTTCCATAACTATAACCTGCATTGAATCTTAATACAGATAAAGCAGACAGACTATTTTCACCACCTTCTACCCAATTTGATTGATATCCCTGATTGAAATTAATATCAGCAGTACTTCCAATATCCCAAACGGGAACAATAATATTTATTTTACGGCTTTTTTTTAATGCTGTTGTAATTTTATCAGTATCAATTTCACGGGTTACTATCTGTTGCTGTCTTACTTTTTCTATATATGTGCCTTCGTCAAGAATTAAATCGTAGGTGTTATCTTTATATTTTTTTATCCATAATAAAGCATATTCTCCCCTATTATCATATATTTTAAAATGAATAGAATCAATTTGTTCTTTGGCAGTTTTAAATAATATCGAATCATTTACTGAATTCTTAAAAATAAGTTTTAAAGAATCTTTGGGTAAGCGATTTAATATATACCTTACAGCATTTTTTATAGAATCGTTCAAAAATGTGGCATTTGTATCATTCGATAAATAATAAAAATTATCTTGTTCTAGTTTTGATTCCAAAAAATGTTTAATCGTATCAATACTATTATAGCTGGTTTGATATTGAATTAATTTATCAATGGCCTGTTTTACAGTATCATTTTTTTCAAGCGTCTGGGGTTTTAATAATTTTTGAATATTTCTAATAATATAATAAGTACTATCGGGTTTTTCAAAAATTAATGAGTCCTCCAGGTGACTAATAAATTCTTCATAGGTCAGTTCTTTAGTATAAATTGAATCGTTAGCCTCTACTGTGTCGGCAATATTTATGGTATCCTTTAAAATTATTGTATCTTTTATAAAAACAGTATCCCGAACAAAAATAGTATCATAAGGAGTTACTGTATTGGTCTTAATAATTCGTTCAGCGTCTTTAATAGATATTGAATCATTTTTTAAATCGAAAGATTTTACAAATTGAACAGAATCAGCTGTTGATAAAATTGAATCAGTTTTTAGAATAGTATCTGACGGTTGTTTTTTTACATTTTGAGGCTTGATTCCTAAAATTTGCATCAAAGTATCCTTAATACGTTCTTCATCATTTAATTTTTCATGCAAATTTAAGGAATCATCAGTTATTGTATCTGATGTATAAAATTGATTTGTATAAGCACTGGAAATTTTGAAAAAATAATTAATCTCAATCCCAACTCCCTGAAAACTAAATACAAATAAAAAAATAATAAAAATATATAAACGCTTCATAAATATCGATTGATTGCTTTTAAGTATATAATCTTTTTTAGGATGAAAAAAAAGATCATTGGTTTAAAATTGTATGAAAAAACATAATGCATCTTATTTTATTCATTATCAAAATACTAAACAAAACACTATTTTATTTACTGCTGTACAAAATTATTTATTTTTAGCATATTTCTGTTGAATATTTTATATTTGTAACTGTAAAAATCACAAAAGGGTTACATGAAAAATTTGCTCAATATATTAAGAGTAACCAATAAATTCATTTACCTAAATATAAAAAAAAGAGATTCTTTCTTTTTTTAAACCTCCCTACAATATTTATTTTCATTTTTACAATCAATTTGTTTAATCATAAATTAATATATTATGGAATTACCATTTGCAGAATCATATAAAATAAAGATGGTAGAAACCATCAAAAAGAGTACTCGTGAACAACGAGAACAATGGATAAAAGAAGCTAAATACAATTTATTTAATTTAAAAAGCGAACAAGTTTTTATTGATTTACTCACCGACTCAGGCACGGGAGCCATGAGCGACAAACAATGGTCGGCATTGATGCAGGGTGATGAAAGCTATGCAGGAGCATCATCTTATTATAACTTAAAAAATACCATAAAAGAACTATTTGGATTTGACTATTTTTTACCTACACATCAAGGCCGAGCTGCGGAAAATGTGCTCTTTTCAGTACTTATTAAAGAAGGAGATATTATTCCCGGAAATTCACATTTCGATACAACCAAAGGACATATAGAGTTTAGAAAAGCTAAAGCAGTAGATTGTACTATTGACGAAGCATTTAACACTGAATTAGAACATCCCTTTAAAGGAAATATTGATTTAGAAAAGCTGGAACAAACTATCAAAAAATATCATAAGGAAAAAATTCCGTTTATTGTGGTAACCGTTACATGTAATTCATCAGGCGGGCAACCGGTTTCTATGAAAAATATGAAAGCGGTCAAAAAACTTGCCGACCAACATGGAATACCCATTATTTATGACTCGGCCAGGTTTGCTGAAAATGCATATTTTATTAAAAAGCGTGAAAAAGGATACGAAAACAAAACCATCAAAGAAATTGTAAAAGAGATGTTTTCATATGCCGATGGAATGACAATGAGTAGTAAGAAAGATGCTATAGTAAATATGGGTGGTTTTATCGCTCTAAACAGCGAAGAAATATTTAAAAAGGCGACAGTTTTTAATATAATGTTCGAAGGTTTTGTAACCTATGGCGGTATGTCGGGCAGAGATATGAATGCTTTGGCTCAAGGACTGGATGAAGGAACTGAATTTGATTATTTAGATACACGCATCAAGCAGGTTCATTACCTGGGGAAAAAAATAACTGATTTTGGAATTACTGTACAAAAACCTTATGGCGGACATGCTATTTTTGTTGATGCCAAAAAATTCTTACCAAACGTACCTAAAGAGCAACTTCAGGCGCAAACATTGGCTGTAGAGTTGTATCTTGAAGCAGGGATACGTGGTGTTGAAATTGGAACATTACTGGCTGACAGAGATCCGGAAACCAGAGAAAATCGTTATCCTACTCTTGAGTTGTTGCGATTGGCCATTCCACGAAGAGTTTATACCAACAACCACATGGATGTAATAGCCGCAGCTTTAAAAAATGTTTTCGACCGAAGAGACCAAATAAAAAGGGGGTTAAAAATAATTAACGAAGCACCCATTATGCGGCATTTTACAGTCGAACTAGATAAAGCATAAACAAAAATAAACATTTAGCCTCGTATTTTTACGAGGCTTTTTTATAAACAAACACAAAGGTTTCATGTTAGTGCAAAAGTAAAGTTTTGAAAATCATTTTTATTTCATCAGTTTTGCAGCGATAAAAATCATACATGAAAGACTTAACACAGGGAAAAGAGGGTCCGTTAATATTAAAATTTGCGCTTCCCATGCTACTTGGGAATGTGTTTCAGCAACTCTATAATATTGTCGATAGTATTGTTGTTGGAAATTTTATCGGTAAAGAAGCGCTAGCTGCCGTTGGTGCTTCATTTCCCATAATATTTGCTTTTTTATCACTTATTATAGGTATTGCTTCAGGAAGCACAATTGTTATTTCGCAATATTTTGGGGCTAAAAATATTGAAAAAGTAAAACGTACCATCGATACACTTTTTATATTCTTATTTTTAGCCTCTATTACCATAAGTATTATTGCCATTATTTTTAGCGAAGATATTTTTAAATTATTAAAATTACCCGAAGAAATTATCCCTACGGCCAAAACCTATTTTAACATTTTTATGGGAGGAGCAATTGTATCTTTCGGGTTTAATGGAACAAGCGCAATATTAAGAGGTTTGGGCGATTCAAAAACACCCATGTATTTTTTAATTATATCAACATTTATAAATATCGGTTTAGATTTGTTATTTGTCGTTGTGTTCCACTGGGGAATAGCAGGTGTTGCTATTGCTTCAGTAATTGCACAGGGAGGAGCCTTTTTAACCGCTATCATTTATTTAAATAAAAACCATAAAATCATTCATTTTACATTTAAAAACCTGGTTTTTGATAAACAAATTTTCAAAAAAAGTATTCGTATTGGTTTACCCACAGGAATCCAGCAAACATTTGTTTCTTTAGGAATGATAGCTCTTATTGGTATTGTGAATACGTTTGGCACGAATGTTATCGCAGCCTATTCAGTAGCAACAAGAATCAACTCGTTGGCCTCATTGCCTGCCATGAATTTTGCAACAGCTTTATCAACATTTGTAGGGCAAAATTTGGGTGCAAAAAAAATTGAAAGGGTAAAATCAGGGTTTATTGCTACCCTTAAAATGTCCTCAATTATTTCCTTAACAGTTACTGCAGCGGTTATTCTATTTGGGCATTTTATCATGGGGCTATTTACGAATGATAGTGAGGTGATTCGTATAGGGCAAGAATACCTGATAATTGTTGGATCCTTTTATATCGTTCTCACAGCAATGTTTTCAATTTCAGGTGTAATGAGAGGCGCCGGTGATACAATTATCCCCATGTTTACCTCGCTAATTTCCCTTTGGGTTGTCCGTATTCCCGGAGCATTAATATTATCCAAATACCTTGGCGAAAAAGGTATTTGGTGGGCTATACCCATAGGATGGATGATTGGTTTATTATTAGCTTATATTTATTATCTTACCGGTAACTGGAAAAAGAAAGTAGTTATTTAATTTTTGATATCCCTATTAACTTTAAACAAACTTAATACCTGTTAACTATTTTTCTTACCTTTGCCTTATAAATTAAAACCTTTGAAAATTTAACATGATAAAATCAATGACCGGCTATGGAAAAGCCGAATGTGAATTAAAAGACAAAAAAGTAACGGTAGAAATAAAAACCTTAAACAGTAAAAACCTCGATATATTTATCAAAATACCCGGCATATATCGGGAAAAAGAACTGGAAATCCGCTCCGAAATTTCAAAAACCTTAGAGCGAGGAAAAGTTGAATTTGTACTTTATTATGAATCCACTAACGACAGTAAAGCAACTACTATAAATACTACAGTGGTGAAAAATTACTACGACCAATTAAAAAACGTTGCCGATGAATTAAACATTAACGCTCAGGAACAAATGTTGCAAACCATCATGCGGTTACCTGACACGTTATATGTTGAACATGAAGAAATTAATGATGAAGAATGGAACGCTGTTTTATCAACCATTGGCAAAGCAATAGAACAAGTAAATGAATTTCGCTCACAGGAAGGTTTACACCTGGAGAAAGATATGGAGCAAAGAATAAAATCGATTGAACAGATAAAAGAACATTTATCAACATTTGAAAACGATCGAATTGAAAAAGTAAAACAACGGTTAAAAGATAATATCAAAGCACTTTTAGAAGATAATAAAATGGACAAAAACCGCTTTGAACAAGAAATTATCTATTATCTCGAAAAACTAGATATAACTGAAGAAAAAGTTCGGTTAACGAACCACTGTCAATATTTTACCGAAATGTTAAATCAAGGCAACGCCATTGGAAAAAAATTAGGATTTATTGCCCAGGAAATTGGACGTGAGATAAACACGATTGGTTCAAAAGCAAACGACTCGGATATCCAAAGAGATGTTGTATTAATGAAAGATGAGCTAGAAAAAATAAAAGAACAGGTTCTAAATATTTTATAATGGAAGGGAAACTTTTTATCTTTTCGGCACCATCGGGTTCTGGTAAAACCACCATTGTAAAAAAACTACTGGATGATAATATCGGATTAGAATTCTCTGTTTCGGCGACAAACCGGCCAAAAAGAGAAAATGAAATCGATGGTAAAGATTACTATTTTCTTAGTACTGAAAACTTTAAACAGAAAATTAAAAAAGATGAATTTGTTGAGTGGGAAGAAGTTTACAACAACCGCTTTTATGGTACGCTAAAAAGCGAATTACAAAGAATATGGGACAAAGGGAAACACGTAGTTTTTGATGTGGATGTTGTTGGAGGATTAAATATCAAAAAAAAATATCCTCAAAAAGCGCTGGCTATCTTCATAATGCCACCAAATATAAACGTTTTGAAACAACGTTTAAGAAACAGGTCAACCGATAGTAACGAAGATATTGAAATTAGAATAGCCAAAGCAAAAAAAGAACTTGAATTTGCAAGACATTTCGATTTAATTATTTTAAATGATGACCTTGATATGGCTGTAAATGAAGCTAAACAAGCTATAATAAATTTTATAAATCAAAAATAAACATGAATACCGGATTGTTTTTTGGTTCTTTTAATCCTATACATATCGGACATCTGGCTATTGCCAATTATATGTTAGAGTTTGGCAATATAGATGAAATATGGCTTATCGTTAGCCCGCACAACCCGCTAAAAAAAGAAGAAACCCTAATGGACGAAAACGAAAGATTAAAAATGGTTGAGATGGCTTTAAACAACGATTTAAAAATAAAACCATCAGCAATTGAGTTTAATTTACCCAGACCATCGTACACCATCGATACATTAAATTATTTATCTGGCAAATATCCTAATAAGCAATATAAAATTATTTTAGGCACCGATAATTTTAAGTCAATTCATCAATGGAAAAATTATAATGAAATACTAACAAATTATGATATTTTGGTTTATCCCAGGGCTGGATATGATATTGGTGGATATGAAAATTACCCGAATATATCTTTGGTTGATGCTCCTTTAATGGAGATATCATCAAGTTTTATTCGTAAATCATTAAAAAACAAGAAAAACGTAAAATATTTTTTACCTTACGGAATATACGATTATATCAATAAAAATCATCTTTACGAAAAATAAAAAAAGACAATGGGATTATTGTTTACTTATTTATTTGTAGCCTTATTTTTCTCATTTTTTTGTTCAATACTCGAGGCGGTATTGTTAAGTATTACACCAAGCTATATTGCATCAAAAGCAAAAGAAAATAAACGATATGCCATAAAGTTGCAACAATATAAAGAAAAAATTGATCTACCGTTAGCAGCTATTTTAACCATTAATACCTTTGCCCATACCATTGGTGCTGCCGGAGTTGGCGGACAGGTGCAAATATTATATGGAAATGAGTTTGTTAGCATTGCATCGGCTATTTTAACCATTATTATTTTAATTTTTTCAGAGATTATACCGAAAACACTTGGTGCAAATTTCTGGAAACAACTCGCACCTTTTGCTGCAACCTCATTAACCATTATGATCTATTCTCCTCTTTATCCGATCATCTGGTTAAGTAAATTAATCACTGTTTTATTAAGTAAGAAAAAAAACGAAAGCGTACTTAGCCGGTCGGAATTTCATGCTATGGCTGAGATTGGTGTAAAAGAAGGAATTTTTAAAGAAGAAGAATCAAAAATCTTAATGAATCTCATGGTTTTCAACCATGTTGTGGTAAAGAGTATCATGACCCCCAGAACAGTTGTTTTAGCAGCTCCAGAAAATATCACTATTAAAGAGTTTTATGAACAAAACGAAATCATCAGGTTTTCCAGAATTCCTGTATTTAAAGAAGACATTGATAACTTTACAGGATATGTTCTGAAAGATGATATAATGCATGCAATCATCGATAAAAAAAATAAGGTGCTTTTAAAAGACATCCGGCGTGAGATTAAAGTGGTAAATGAAAAAATGCCTATTATACGATTATTTTATAAACTTATTGATGAGAAAGAACATATCGCCATGGTAGTTGGCGAATATGGAGAGATGGTAGGGATTGTAACCATAGAGGATATTATTGAAACACTCTTAGGAACTGAAATAATGGACGAGCTTGATAATGTTGAAGATATGCAGGAGCAAGCTAAAAAAATATGGGAAAGAAGAGCTAAAAAAATGGGATTAATTTAAAAGCTCACAAGAGTAAATCCCGTGTGAGCTATTGATATCCTAACAGTAAAATCTTACTTCTTCATTCAAATATCGATACAATATAATTAATCAATCATCAATCTTAATTAATCTATCTTAAATCAAACATTACTGAAGGATATCCAACCACAACAGCAAATTAATTTTTTTACTTATCACTTCCCCACTTATTTTAATTTCTAAAATTTATCCTGCATTTGGTAAATCAATAAATAAAAAAAAATTCTAACCTTAAGGGAATATTGTGTTTTGTGCGAAAAAAATGTTCATTTTATAATTATATCCTGGAATTTAGCATGCCAATACAATCGAAAACAACGAATAAATTTTACATTTGTAGAAATTGTACATCAGATATTAAATGCTAAAAAAAATGTTTACCCAATATTTAACCGAACCAACGCTTATTCTTAATCAAAAAAAATGTCTAGCCAATATCAATTTTATGGCTAATAAAGCAAAAGAAAATCATATAATTTTTCGCCCACACTTTAAAACACACCAATCAAGAACCATAGGAAAATGGTTTGCCCAGGCAGGAGTTGAGAAAATTACCGTTTCATCGGTTAGGATGGCTCAATATTTTGCGAACGACAATTGGAAAGATATTACTATCGCTTTTCCTGTAAATATTCGCGAAATTCAAACATTAAATGAACTGGCCGAAGAAGTTCAGCTAAATGTTACAGTAGAAAATACAGAATCGGTGGATTTTTTATGCAAAAAATTAAAATTTCCTGTTGGTTATTTTATTAAAATCGATACCGGTTATCACCGTACTGGAGTTGATGCAGAAAATTTCCAATTTATAGACCAAATACTTGCAGGGGCTGAATCATGCGACAATTTATTTTTTAAAGGATTTTTGGTGCATTCAGGCAACACCTATCATGCAAAAGAAAAACAGGAAATAGAAAATATCTTTAACCACAGCTCCGAACAATTAAACAATTTAAAAGAGAGGTATATTAAAGATTTCCCACACATTATTATTTCAACTGGTGACACACCATCCTGCAGCTTGTTAAATGATTTCAAAGCGATTGATGAGATACGTCCCGGCAATTTTGTGTTTTATGATTTTATGCAATATATGCTGGGTACATGCAATTTTAACCAAATAGCAGTGGCTGTGGCATGTCCTGTGGTTGCCATTCATCATCAAAGGAAAGAAATAATTGTGCATGGTGGAGCTATTCATCTTTCTAAAGATTATTTAATGAAAGATAATAAAAAGATATTTGGCCAGGTAGTTACGTTTATCAAAAATGGGTGGAAAAAGCCCGAAGAAAATATTTTTGTAAGTAAAATTTCGCAAGAACATGGAACCATTCAGGCAACTGAGGAATTATTAAAATCGATAAAAATTGGTGAAATGATTGGAATTATCCCAATCCATTCATGCCTTACAGCAAATTTAATGAAATCATACTACACAACTGAAAACGATAGGATAGATCATTTATCGGGAGTAACAATATAA
>JAXHVS010000003.1:13071-28140 GCA_034189025.1 Bacteroidota bacterium | reverse complement strand
TAATCTATAATTTGCCTTTTCGAAATTGCTTCTTTTCCGATTGAATCTTTTTCTCTTTCAATCTTTTTTCTTTGGAAGCGAGGGTAGGTTTGGTTTTTTTACGTTTTTTCGGCTTTTTCAGTGCTCTCTCTATAAGATCAAAAAATATTTCAATCGCCTTATTTTTATTTCTTAATTGAGTACGCTCTGTATCAGAAGTAATGATCAAAATGCATTCGTTGGAAATTCTGTTTTTTAACTTCTTAAAAATCCTGGCTTTTTCATCTTCGGTTAAAAATTCAGAATTTTCAATATCAAAACGAAGTTCTACTTTAGTGGAAACTTTATTTACATTTTGGCCCCCACTGCCACTGCTCCGTACAGCTTTAAAAGTCAGCTCATTCAGAAGTAATTCTTTGGATAACATTAAACAATAATAAAAAAATTACGTTTTATTACCAAAAAATGTAAGATCAATACTTAATGATTTAATTTTGTATTGAAAATAAATTTCCAAACATTTGTTAAATATTAAATTAATAAAATGTTACAGGAGCTAAAATATATAAAATGAAAGAAAAATTTATCATGATTATACTATTTGTTTTTCTATTTATATTAATTGTTGACTTATACTCATTTAAAGGAATCAAACTTCTTGTTTCGGCGATTGAGAATAATATTTTAAGATATGGAATTTATATTTTTTACTGGTGCATTCCCCTTTTGCTATTGTCTTTTTTAATTTATTACAGAGCTATGGCACCTTTTGAAAGAGAACCGGCAATATTTAAAAACTTTTTTCTCTTTGGCGGATTTTTTATTCTTTTCTATGTCCCCAAGTTGGTATTTATTATTTTTCATCTTGCCGACGATATTATGCATATAGGGAAATTATTGGTGCATAAATTTTCCTCTAAAGGCAATATTCCTGTTTCGGGGGATGTACAAGAAATATCCAGGGCAAAATTTCTAACCCAAATAGGAATCATTACAGCAGCGATTCCTTTTGCCTCTATTTTATATGGAATGGCTAAAGGGCGTTTTAATTTCAGAATTTCTCATGAAAAATTATCGTTCAAGAACCTTCCGGCATCATTTAATGGTTTTAGACTTGTTCAAATCTCTGATACCCATATCGGAAGTTTTTATGGACACGAAGGTAAGGTAAAAAAAGCTATAGAGCTTATTAATGAACAATATCCTGATTTGATATTATTTACTGGTGACCTGGTAAATAACTTTGCAGAAGAGTTAAACGGATGGATCCCAATATTCAAACAATTAAAGGCAAAACATGGAATGTATTCCATACTGGGAAATCATGATTACGGCGATTATTACGACTGGAAAAATGAGGATGAAAAAATGATGAATCTTGAACGCATAAAACAAGCACACCGGGATATTGGTTTTAAACTACTTTTAAATGAAAGCAGCATAATAGAAGTAAACCAGGAAAAATTTGCACTAATTGGGATTGAAAACTGGGGGCTGCCTCCATTTCCCCAATATGGTGATTTAAAATTAGCCATGAATGGATTAGAAAAATCCGGTTTTAAGATACTCATGTCGCATGATCCATCGCATTGGGATGCCGAAGTGATTAAAGATACTGATATTGATTTAACCCTTTCGGGGCATACCCACGGAATGCAATTTGGAATTAATATTGGCAAAAAACAGTGGAGCCCTGCCAAATTTAAGTATCCCCGATGGGCTGGATTATACCGGGAGAAAAATCAATATTTATATGTTAACCGTGGTTTTGGATATATTGGATTTCCCGGCCGTGTAGGTATGCCACCGGAAATAACGGTCATTGAGCTAAACAAAGCCCAGGCGTAGCCAATAATAAAAGGCTGATCCTTCAGGATCAGCCTTTTTAAAATCATTCAATGGATGTGATTACCAGTTACTATAGTAATTGTCCAGAGAGTTGAAAAATATTTCAAGACTTGAAGCAAAGCTACTGAAATAAGGTTGAGCTGATTCAGTTGAACCATCGGAATAAACAAAAACAATATCTATTGCTTGTGTATTTTCATTTATCGCTAATTCAATATCAGCAGCCTTAACACCATCAACAGTTACATTTGCATCAAATTCTTGATTTAAAGCCGCTATTAACTCTTCAGGAGTGTTATATGGATAAGGCTCCTCTTCCATAGCCTCAAACATTTCTTCAATATCTTTAGCGTTAATACTTACATTAAATTTAACATTTAATAACTGAAGATATCCATTTATTGTTAATGGGGTGTCGTCCATATCAGGTTCTTCAAAAAACGCTGAAAGACCAGTTGAAAATATTTGACTATTATCAAAAATAATTGTAGCACCTACACTTGCATTGTTCCCTGAATTGCTAAAATCAACGGTAAACTCAAATGGTGTTAAATAAACACTTACATCCATGCTGGTTGGTTCTCCAGCAGTTTCACCGCTCGTAATCCAATTTGCGGTCATTGAAATATCAGCAACTTTAACTTCATCAACATACAAATCAGCTATAATTTTAGTAGGCTCATACCAGGTGTATGTTCCATATTCATCAGTTTCAGTAATTTCAACATCTTGATAAGTATCAATAGTTAATGTGGCATCTTTACCGTCTTCTGTAGGAAAATTTATAACTATTTTATCAGATGGGTCATTACTTACTATATCCCATTTATTATATGTTTCATTCCAGGTGTAAGTACCTACCCAGGCATCAAAATAGAAACGATCATCTTCTGCAACACCTTTTTCTCTTGATCTTAATTCCAAATAATTAGCGGGTAATAAATACTTTTGTATATCTTTTAAAACACTCGAGTAGCTGGTTGACTTTACATCAGTAAATGGATAAGGCTTAGCCATCAATGCATTTAAAGCAGCCATTCCGTCAGAGTTTTCCATCTCGTTCATGTAGGTTAACATGTCTGTACTTACCTGTTCTAATTCGGCTTTTGCCTCATCGGGTGATAAAGTCTCATCCTCATCATCGCTACAGGCAAAAAATAATACTGATGCCATCATAAGCATCATAGATAAAATTTTTTTCATGTTTTTCATAATTGTCATCATTTTGGTTAGTATTTTTATTATAGACGTAAAATTTTGTGTAAAGGTTTCGTTACGGTATATTATTTTTAATAAGGCATATTTAAAACAATTTATTTACTCAAATTGTTCCATGAACAACTTTTATGCCAAAAAAATATTTATAAATATATACAAGTAAAAACGTGTCATAAAAAAACATGACACGTTTCCATAAATTGTATTCAAAGGAAATTGTTGTTAATAAATTAAACTTAACTTTTTGAAAACAATTCTTTTATTAATTCATAAAGAAATCAACCACATTTCCAAATTTCTTACTTGGAACTTTAAAAAATTCGGTATACTTACATTTAGTGCAGGTTACGGTTGTAAATTTCACATTCTGAATATTAAACAACTTCATCATAAAACTTCCGGTTGTTCTTATTTCGCTTAATTCGTAGGTCCTGCAATTGCATTTCGGACATCTGTAATTATAGTTTTTATACATGATATGATGTTATTTAAGATTTTGTTTTAAATGTTCACATAAGGTAATCGCTTTATCAATCATTAACTTATCGAGCATCCAACTAAGAGACATAAAAACCGATAAATATTGACGACCTTTCAACTCGTCGGTAAATTCAGGATTTATTTCATTAAATCCAATATGTAATAAGTCTTCGGAATTTAGGAAATCCAGGATCTCCATTTGAATTCTACCACTACTAAGCAACTTATGGGTATCCATTTCATGATTAGTCTCGACATAAACCTTATTATCAAAACTGCTGTTCCCTGTTCTGAACCGTTGAGCATTTTTTTTAAAACTTAATTTATCAAAAATATTCCTTTTCCGAATAAGTAGCCGATAGTTATTAAAACCATCTACGGGGATAAAAATTCCACTATAAATTCTGTATTTATCGAAGTTACCTGAATTGTCTGATATAAAATAGATATCTTTTAATTCGCTCATTTTTATAATTACTCTGCGGATATAATTCCCATATCGAATATTTATTGCCTTTTCATATACGTAAATATCCCAATTTTCTCTTTTAGCAATACCACTTAAAATATCTACCGGTCTTTCTTCTTCTTTCATAAAAAACTTTTAATTTATTCTTTTTAATCTAAACTTTCTTTATTGCAAGTAACTCTTTACTATTCGGAGCAAAATGAAATTCAACTTCATCCTTTTCGTTCACCTTGTCCCACAATTCTTTATTAACTCTATATTTCACATTTTCAACAATTATTGCATAATTGGTAAAAGCATTCATTTCTTTATAAAAAGCACTTTTTTTACCATTGGTTGAAAATCCGGCCGAACTACCGGCCTCATAATCTTTCTGTGCTGTCTTTTTATCAATGGTTTTAATAAGAACATCCTTTTTCCCGGTTCTTAAATCACTCCAAAACTTTCTATTGACAAGCCATAATATTATTACACTTATTAAAATCCCTACAGGAGTTAAATACTTTAAGTTCCCCTCATCATTTTTAATAATGGCTACAATCCATGGGGCCAGGGAAAGTAAAAAAAATAAAAAACTAATGATAAATCCAACCCTTGCCGAAGCCTTTAACTTCTTCCGGTCTTGCGGTGTTAATTTTCTTTTCATAAAACATATTCTGGTTAATAAAGTATTTGACTAATAAAAATTAATGATTTATTAACTTGAACTGGTTATTCATTCCCGGCAGAATTATTTTTATTAGTCTTCAATCTTCCTGCTTCTTTTAAAGCTTTGGTAATAATCCACTCTATCTGGCCATTTGTACTGCGAAATTCATCCGCAGCCCATTTCTCGAGTGCTATCATCTTTTCTTCACTCATCCGCAGTACAAATGATTTCTTTTTAGACATACTTTTTAGTGATTTAACGTTCCTGCATTTACTACTGGCCGTGCAGACTCATCAGAACAGAGCACAACCATCAAATTACTTACCATTGCGGCTTTATCATCCTGATCCATCTCAATAATTTTTTGTTCTGAAAGCTGTTCCAAAGCCATTTCAACCATACTAACAGCACCTTCGACAATTTTATGACGAGCTGCTACAACTGCTGTAGCCTGCTGTCGGCGAAGCATTGCGCTGGCAATTTCTTCAGAATAAGCAATATAATTAATTCTTGCTTCAATAACATGGATTCCAGCCATATCAAGCCGCTCTACAATTTCTTTTTCCAATTCATTATTCACTTCTTCAACACCCGAACGCAAGGTTATTTCCGCATCTTCATCTTCAAAATTATCGTAAGGATATTGCCCGGCCAATTTTCTTAAAGCCGCTTCGCTTTGCACAACAACAAAATGTTCAAACTCATCAACCTCAAATACTGCTCTAAAAGTATTCTCTACTTTCCAAACTAAAACAACTCCTATCTTAATCGGATTACCGACTTTATCGTTAACTTTTATGGGATCACTGTCAAAATTTCTCGCACGCAATGAAATTTTTCTTTTCGTAAAAAAAGGATTTACCCAAAAAAATCCATTTTTTTTGGTAGTTCCTTTGTAGGCGCCAAATAAAACAAAAACGCCTGATTCATTTGGATTAATAATAACAAATCCAATACAAAGAAAAGCCCCAAGTAAAATCATAAAAATAAACCAGGGATTCCTCAAAAAAATCATTCCGACAAGGCCAATGCCGATAAGTAAAAGGTTTACAATTAACATTGCATAACCCGAAGCTGCTGAGTATTCTTTTTCTTGATTCATAATTTAATTTGTTAAAGTTAATTTAATATCATTTCGATATCACAATAATATTAAAATAAATTGAAACAAACAAATTTTATGACAAAAAAATGGGGCAACTTTCGTTACCCCATTTATCGAATGACTTAACCCGTAACCTAAAAATCTTTATCCTGGGAAAGTGCTATAATTCGATTTACCAGTTTGTCGGGAGCTTTTATTGTAGCCCGGTTTAAAATATTTTCCACATCCGAAAACTCTTTAAAATCAATAGATAAAAAATTTTCGTTGTGTACATTATCTTTATTTAAATTATCATAAAGATAGAATAGCGTAAATGTTTTTCCCATAGGCATAATTTTGTTTTATTTTTAAAACGCAAAGGAGAAAACATTTATTATATCAATTCAAATTTTAATGATATGTAAGGCTTAAATTTTTCTCTTCAATCATTTTTCGAAGATTAATCAAAGCATATCGCATACGCCCCAATGCGGTATTAATACTTACATTTGTTTGCTCAGCAATGTCTTTAAAACTGAGTCCAACAAAATGTCGCAACAAAACTACCTCTTTTTGTTCTTCGGGTAAAAAATCGACTAGTTTACGTACATCATTACAAACCTGATCCTGGATGATATCATCCTCTATGGTTTTTTCGGAAAATTTATTTGAATTAAACAAATCAGTTTCATATGCATCGTTCGAATAAGTTTTTATCTGTTTTTCTTTTCGGAAATAATCAATAATTAAATTATGAGCAATCCGAATGACCCAAGAAATAAATTTCCCATTTTCCTGGTATTTACCTGTTTCCAACGACTTTATAACTTTAATAAAAGTATCCTGAAAAATATCATTCGCCAAATGTTCATTTTTAACCATTAAAAAAATATAGGTATAAACTTTATCTTTGTGGCGTTTGATTAAGGTTTCGATACTGGATTGATTACCTTTAATGAACTGCTTTACAAGCTCATGATCTGAAAATCCTGATGCTTTCAAAACAACCTCCTTTTTATTTATGTATTAAAAAAGGTAAAGGTTTAATCGATAATCAATCCTCCGAAGTTTTGGTTAGTAATTCAAATTTTTTAAACTAATTTAGCGCAATTAAATAAAAATTTTGGTTAAATCAAAACCATTTGATATTTGTTAACATTCTTTAAGTAATTTCCTTTCAATTATTATGCCAGCTAAAAATCAATATATCATTATAAAAGGAGCAAAAGTTCACAATCTTAAAAATATAAGTTTAAATATACAACGCGATAAATTCATTGTCATTACAGGCGTTTCAGGTTCAGGTAAATCATCACTTGCCTTTGATACGATTTATGCCGAAGGCCAACGACGCTATGTAGAAAGCCTATCGTCATACGCAAGGCAATTTTTAGGAAAAATTAATAAACCCGATGTTGAATTTATTCATGGAATTCCTCCTGCCATTGCTATTGACCAAAAAGTAAATACCCGAAATCCACGCTCTACAGTTGGAACTTCAACAGAAGTTTACGATTATTTAAAACTTTTATATGCACGTATAGGAAAAACCTACTCGCCAGTATCTGGCAATATTGTGAAACGACACACAGTTACAGATGTAGTAAACTATCTTTTAACCTTTAAGGAAGGCACCAAAGCACTTATCTTATCTCCGTTGTTATTACAAAAGGATAGAAATATTACAGATTATCTAAAAATGCTTTTAAATGAAGGTATTCACAGAATTGAACAAGAAAATAAAGTATATAAGATTAATGAGCTAACAAAATATCCATTCAAAATAGATAAGAATAAACCATTAAATGTGGTTGTTGACCGTATAGTTATCAGGAATGAAGAAGATTCATTGAGTCGTTTTGCCGATTCGGTTCAGTTAGCTTTTGACGAAGGAAAGAACAAATGCATTATCGCTGTTTACCAAGATAATACGCTAATTAAGAAAGAGTTTTCAGGCAGCTTTGAGGCTGATGGTATTGAATTTGAAGAACCAACCGTAAACACGTTTAGTTTTAATAATCCAGTTGGAGCATGTCCGCGTTGCGAAGGATATGGCAAAATTATTGGTATCGACGAGGACCTGGTAGTTCCGAATAAAAGTCTTTCGGTTTACGAAGATGCTATAGCTTGTTGGCGTGGCGATAAAATGCAGGAGTGGAAAAATCAATTAATATATTACGCCGATAAATTCAATTTCCCCATTCATAAACCTTTTTATGACTTATCGGAAGAACAAATACTTCTACTTTGGACCGGAAATAAATATTTTAAGGGTTTAAACCGCTTTTTTGAATATTTAGAGCAAAAAAAATACAAAATCCAGTACCGCGTCATGCTTTCGCGCTATCGCGGAAAAACTACCTGCCCCGATTGTAGAGGAACACGCTTAAAAAAAGAAGCTTCGTATATTAAAATCAATAATAAATCTGTACAAGATTTAGTGTTGATGCCTTTAGATGAGTTATATGCTTTTTTTAAGAATTTGAAACTAAGTAATTATGAACAGGAAGTATCCAAACGAATTCTTGTTGAGATATATAGCCGTTTAGAATTTTTACTCAATGTAGGGTTAGGATATTTAACTTTAAACAGGTTATCATCGACCTTGTCGGGAGGTGAATCGCAACGAATAAACCTGGCTACATCATTGGGAAGCAGCTTAGTGGGTTCGTTATACATTCTTGACGAACCAAGCATAGGCCTTCATTCAAGAGATAATCACAGGCTAATAAAAGTGCTTAAACAATTACAGGATATTGGCAATACGGTTATTGTAGTTGAGCATGACGAAGAAATTATTAAATCGGCAGATGAAATAATTGATATTGGCCCGAGAGCTGGAAGACTGGGAGGTGAGATTATCTTTCAGGGCAATTATAACGAAATTTTAAAAAGCAAGAAAAGCCTTACGGCTGATTATTTAACGGGTAAAAAATACATTGAAATTCCCAAACTACGCCGAAAATGGAATAATTACATACAAATTACCGGAGCACGTGAAAACAATTTAAAAAATATTGATGTAAAATTCCCTTTAAATATTTTAACCGTTATTTCAGGAGTTAGTGGGTCAGGAAAGTCAACCTTAGTTAAAAACATCCTTTATCCTGCGCTAAGTAAAATAATTATGGGAACCGGAGAAAAGACTGGTAAATTTGATAAAATATCTGGGGATATCAAGCAACTTAGTAGCATCGAATTTGTGGATCAAAATCCTATTGGAAGGTCATCCCGTTCCAATCCGGTTACTTATCTTAAAGCATACGATGAAATTAGAAAATTATTTGCCGACCAACCGGCATCAAAGATAAATCATTTTAAACCGGCCCATTATTCGTTTAATGTTGACGGAGGAAGGTGTGAAGAATGCCAGGGCGAGGGTGTTATAAAGGTAGAAATGCAATTTATGGCTGATGTTACTTTAATTTGTGAAAGTTGTCAGGGAAAGCGATTTAAAGAAGAAATACTTGAAGTAAAATATCGCGATAAAAACATTTCTGATGTTTTAGAAATGACGGTAAATGAAGCGATAGATTTTTTTAGTAAAGGGAAAGGATCAACCGAAAAAAAAATAGTAGAAAAGCTAACACCATTAGCCAATGTTGGTTTAGGATACATTAAATTAGGGCAATCATCGAGTACGCTCAGCGGTGGCGAAAGCCAAAGAGTTAAACTCGCTTCTTTTCTTAGCAAAGAAAATGCAAAACAAGCTACTCTTTTTATTTTCGACGAACCTACAACAGGATTACATTTTCATGATATCAATAAATTGCTTGATGCTTTTAATGCTTTAATTGAACGAGGGAATAGCATTTTAATTATTGAACATAATATGGAAATTATAAAATCAGCCGATTGGATTATTGACTTAGGCCCAGAAGGTGGGAATCAGGGAGGTTTAGTTATTTTTGAAGGGACTCCTGAAGAGCTGTTAAATAATAATCAATCCTATACGGCCCAATTTTTAAAACCAAAAATGCTTTAAAAAATAGCTTACAATTAAAAAAACCTGTATTTTCATACAGGCTCAATAAAGATATTATAAAGATATTATAATCGGTTTATTAATTAGTCGTTTTCTTTAATACCAAACATTATGGCTACACATCCACTAATCAGTTCATCAGACTCACCTTCGCTATGTTTTACTCTAAGAGAAATAATAAGTTGCTGACTTGATTCAAGCTTAAAATCCCAAATTTTAGAATAATTATTTTTTCTATTGTCATAAAGTACATTACGGTTTACATCAAGTACCTGAAATTCGATCTCAGGAAGAGATTCAGAACCACAAATATAAATTCTATAATTCTGTCCGGCATAAAATGTTTTATACAATTCGGCATCTTCACCTTCGGTAAGAATTGCAGCATTATAATTTCCATCGTGAGTATAAGGTGATAATTCTAATTTACAAACTTTCTTGGCAAAACTTTTACACTGTGAAATGCCTGAAAATGGTATCAGAGCTAATACTGTTAAGATAATTATTGCCTGGTATATTTTTTTCATAACAGAGGATATTTTATAATGTAAAATTATTTCGTATTACTTTCACTTGTTCTTTTAATTGGTTAAAAGTATTTGCACTCATTTTAACCTTGGTTGTAGATTTAAGCGTTGTAACCTTTGTTTCTTCATCAGTTACCGGTTCAATTTCAGATGATGTTATCTCAATTTTATCATAAATTTGTTTAATCTGATCTACTTGAGAAATAATATTTTTTACATCGTCGTTATCAGTATTTTCTTCTAAAAGATTGTATACTGTTGAAAGAGTAAGCTTTTGATCAACAATACGCTTAACCAATTCGTTATTTTCCAAATCAACATCTGGACCTACTAAATTTGTTGCAATATATAATCCTTCGACCCATCCTCCCACAAGAACGATAGCAGACATTGCTTGTCTGTCATTTTCTTCGAAAAAAGAACTTGAATTCATTATGGTTTCGGAAATAATATCCATAATGATGTCGCGATTGTTGATATTTGCTTCTAATCGATTAACTGTTTCTTCATCAATGACATTTAAAATTCCTAAACCTTCTGCCATTTTTTTGGCAGCATCCATATAATTTATGGTTGCCTGAGTTTGATCAAATAAACTGGCATAACTCAAATCGGTAGTATAAATACCAAGATTTAGTGCCATACTTTTATTGGTAACATACTTACTTACATTGGCGGTGGAATTTAATATTTCCTCGTTGTATTTAGCTCCTGACTGTTTAAGAATCATTGCAGTTTCTAAAGGAGACGGAAGCGAATAAAAAATCTCTTTTACCGTTTTTACATCTTGAACCAGCTTTTCATCAATGGCTAAAGAATCAATGGTAACCACTTCATCTGTTTCTTTTTCTTTTTCCTTATCGGAAGAGCAGCTGGTTAACAATGAAATTGCAATAACAGTTGCCATTAAGTAAAAGGTGCTACGTAATAATTTGATATTCATAATTTGTTGTTTTATTTATTGTTACCAATGAGAACAATTTTTAGTAAAATTAACACTTTTTTTTAAAAATCAAAATTTCAATTTATGTATACCAACCTATAGTCAAGCCTATATACGTGTAGTCTTTTAAATTGGTTGTGAATTATTCTCTTTTTTTTTAACTAATTTAATAAATTATCATATGATTAACTAATCCCTTTTGTGGATTTGTTCTAATTTTGTCATCGATAGGCACTAAATTACTTCTAAAAAACACACAAGCTAATGAAAAACAAAGAGTTAATTAAAAGTTTGCAATCATCAAGAACAGAAATTGTTTTAAACACGTTAGAATTTATTGCAACCGAAGGGAATAAAGAATTACTTTCTGAAATTATTACGCTACTACATCAAACAAATAATAAAAAAATACAAGAAGAGATTATTAAAATACTAGAAAATTTAAAAGACCAAAAGAGTGTCCCCATCTTAATTGAAGCTATTAATAACAAGAAATACAATCATGAGTTATCTATTTTAGTTTCGGCTTGCTGGAAAAATGGCCTTAATTATGAAGATTATGTTGAAACATTTGTTAATGTTTTTATCGATAAAGATTTTCAAATGGCTTTTGATGCTTTTACCGTAATTGACAATATGTACAATATAAAAGAATCCAATGCTAACCGATGTTTAATTAAATTAGATAATGCTATTGAAAACATAAGTAGTGACAAGCGTGCATTATTTAACGAATTAACTGATATTATTAAAGATAAAAAAATAAACCCTGCCTCTTAGCAGGGTTTATTTTTAATGAATGCTTGAAAAATATTTCATAAATTGTGATCGCTCATAAATTAACGGGTCTTTAATTTTATGATAACTCATTTTTCCTCTAAATTCATCGATATGCTCAAACCCTTGTTTCTCCATCCACGATTCAACATCCTCAATAATATTTTCTAATTGGGCTATTCCATTTTTATATAAGGTTGAACATACTTGTACAACTTTTGCTCCTGCTAAAATTTGTTTCACAACCGCTTTTCCATCATGTATCCCAGTAGAAGCAGCGATATCTATTGTAGGAATTTTTGAAGATACTATCCCTACCCACCGCAGCGTATCTCTAATATCTGATGGAGAGCTAAATACTTCGGATGACACAAATTTCAATTGATCAACATCTATATCGGGTGCATAAAAACGGTTAAATAAAACCACTCCGGGAACATGTAATTTTTGAATAAATCCTACCAGATTTGTAAAATGAGGCCCCAATTTAAATGCAAATGGAATGGTTAATATTTTCTTTAATTTATCTGCTAAATCAAAATAAATATTTTCGTATTTTTCTCCGGAAGTGTTCCTATCATTAGGTAATACAAACACATTTACTTCTAATGCATCAGCGCCAGCATCTTCAATTTGTTTTGCAAAATCCACCCAGTCTTTTGCCGAAACACAATTTATACTTGCTATAACCGGAATTTTTATTTCAGCTTTTGCTTTTTTTATTAAATCTAAATATTCCTGAACCGTATTATTTTTAGTATAATATTTAACATAATCCAATGCTTCTGGCGAATCGGATGTATCGGCTAATGATCCGGCTTCGTAATTTATTTGTTCTTCAAATAAAGATTTTAAAACGATGGCTCCGGCACCTTTTTTTTCAATTTCTTTGATTTTCTCTATTGAACTGGTTAATCCCGAGCTGCCGGCAATTACCGGATTTTTTAATTTCAAACCTAAATAAGTGGTTTCAAGTCGACTCATAATATTTTATTTTATTTACTATTTTTAATAATTTCTGGGTCCAAAAAGAAGGCTTCCAATACGAATAATGGTTGCTCCTTCTTCGATAGCAATTTTATAATCATTCGACATTCCCATAGAAATCTCCCTAAAGTCTTCCTTCTTTTGAAAAAATTGTTTTTTCAACTCATTAAAGATATAAACTAATTCTTTAAATTCGCTACGAATTAAATCGGTATTTTCAGTAAAAGTTGCCATACCCATTACCCCTTTCACATTAACATATTCTAAATCATTAAATTCGGGTGAAACCAAAAATTCTTTCGCTTCATCTAAATCTAATCCAAATTTGGTTTCTTCTTTGGCGATATGGAATTGTAAAAGACAATCAATTTTCCTGTTATTTTTACGTCCTTCTTTGTTAATTACTTTTAACAATTTAAATTTATCCACTCCATGAATCATAGCAACAAAAGGAGCAATATATTTAACCTTATTGCTTTGTAAATGGCCAATCATATGCCATTCAATATCTTTAGGAAGCTCTTCGTATTTTTGTATCAGTTCCTGAGCTTTATTTTCTCCAAAAACTTTATATCCTGAGTTATAAGCATCAAGAATTGTTTCAACCGGTTTTGTTTTTGTAACAGCTACTAGTTTAACATGCGATGGAATTTCTTTTTCCACAAAATGCTGAATATTTTCTGCAACACTCATATCTAATTTTATTAATTTATTAACCTGTTTTTAAGTATCAAAATTAAGAAAAAAAGTAATGAGTAAAAAGAACGGCAAACGAAAAAAGGAGAGCTTATTTAGCCCTCCTTTCATTATAGTATTAAATTATCATTAATCTAATTTATGGATAACCAAACCACTTCTTAATTTTGGTTCAAACCAGGTGGTTTTGGGTGGCATAATATTCCCTGAATCGGCAATATTAATTAACTGTTGCATAGAAACAGGATACAAAGCAAAAGCAACTTTCATTTTACCGCTATCTACTCGTTTTTTCAACTCAGCTAAACCTCTTATCCCTCCAACAAAATCGATGCGTTTAGAGGTACGCAAATCTTGTATATCAAGAATTGGCTCCAATACATGCTTAGATAAAATGGTTACATCCAAGACACCAATCGGGTCGTTATCATCATATGTTCCATCTTTAGCTGTTAATTTGTACCAATCGCCAGCCAGGTACATGCTAAATTCGTGCAATTTGGATGGTTTGTAAATTACTGAACCAACTTTTTCTACAATAAAAGCGCTTTTTAATTTTTCAATAAACTCAGTTTCGGACAAACCATTTAAATCTTTAACCACACGATTATAATCGATAATATTTAACTGATCATCAGGAAAATGAACAGCCATAAAGAAATTATACTCTTCGTCTCCGGTATGGTTTGGATTTTGTTCTTTTTTCTCTAAGCCAATACGAGCAGCAGCGGCTGTTCTGTGATGCCCATCGGCAACATAAGTATAAGGAACTTTTGTTGCAAACAATTCTTCTAGCTTTTTATTGGTATCTGCATCATTAACAGTCCAAAAATGATGCCCAAATCCATCATCGGCAACAAAATCGTACTCTGCTTCCTGATTTTTAACAATATTTTCTACAATACTATCAATTTCAGGAACTGCTTTGTATGAAAAAAATACCGGTTCAATATTTGCATTAGTATAACGTGTTAAAATCATTCGGTCTTCTTCTTTTTCTGGACGAGTAAGCTCATGCTTTTTAATAATACCTTTATTGTAATCTTCGCATGCAGCAGCACCTACGAGTCCATACTGTGTTTTACCATCCATGGTTTGTGCATAAATGTAAAATTTAGGTTCATCATCTTGCTGTAACCATCCTTTTTCCTGAAATCTTTTAAAATTTTCTACGGCCTTATTGTAAACCGTATCCGAATGGATGTCTGTACCTTCAGGACAATCAATTTCGGCACGTGTTATATGTAATAATGAATTTTCTTTTCCCTTGGCCATTTGAGCTGCTTCTTCACTGTTCATAACATCGTATGGCAACGATGCTAAATCTTTAACTATATCCCTGGGTGGCCTCAATCCCTTAAAAGGTTTTACTATTGCCATTTTTCTTATTTATTAAAAGATTAATATATTTTTTCAATGATGCAATG
>JAXHVS010000003.1:0-12971 GCA_034189025.1 Bacteroidota bacterium | reverse complement strand
TATGGCAACGATGCTAAATCTTTAACTATATCCCTGGGTGGCCTCAATCCCTTAAAAGGTTTTACTATTGCCATTTTTCTTATTTATTAAAAGATTAATATATTTTTTCAATGATGCAATGAAGCAATGTTTCATCGATACATTGATTTACAAATTAGTTTACTTTAAATGTTTCGTTTCCGTTCTCGATAAAATCAACAATTTGTTCAGCAGCAGCTTTTCCTGCATTTATATTTGCCTCTGCTGTTTGTGCACCCATTTTTTTAGGTGTAAAGAAATACCTGCCTTCGTATTTGGCTTCAATTTCATCTTTACAATCGGGAGCTATATCCGAAACATATTTAAAATCGTCTCTTTCGGCAAAAACTTTCAATAATTCTTCTTCGTTAATCACCTCTTTTCTGGCAGTATTAACCAATGTTGCATTTTTGGGCATTTTGCTCAACAAATCATAACCAATTGATTTTTTGGTTTTGTCATTTGCAGGTATATGTAATGAAACATACTGGCAGGTTGAATATAATTCCTCAACAGAATTTAAAGGTTTAACTCCTTCTTTTTCCATTTTTGCTTTATCCACAAAGGGATCGAAAGCATAAATATCCATACCAAAACCTTTGGCAATTTCGGCTACATATTTTCCAACATTACCATAAGCATGGATTCCCAATTTTTTGTATCGTAATTCAGTACCGGGTTTCCCATTATAGTTACCACGAGCAATAGATACCATCATTCCAAGCGCTAATTCGGCAACGGCATTTGAATTTTGCCCAGGGGTATTCATAGCTACAATATTTTTAGCCGTACAAGCATCAAGGTCAAGATTATCATATCCTGCACCTGCACGTACAACTATTTTAAGGTTTTTAGCTGCATCAATCACTTCTTTAGAAACCTTATCGCTACGAACGATTAATGCATCAACATCTTCTACAGCTTTTAATAAATCAGCTTTATCAGTATATTTTTCAAGAAGTAACATTTCGTATCCGGCTTTATCTAAAACTTCTTTTATTTGTGTTACTGCTGCCGGGGCAAAAGGCTTTTCGGTTGCAACAAGTACTTTTTTCATATCATTAAATTTTTTATAGTTAATAAAAAGACTCAAAGCATTAAAGCTCTGAGTCTGCAATTGTCAAAAAAATTATTAAGCATTCTTTGCTTCAAAATCTTTCATTGCTTTAACCAATGCATTTACATCTTCCATAGTACATGCATTGTAAGTAGATGCTCTGAAACCACCAACAGAACGGTGTCCTTTAATTCCTACACAATTTTGTTCTGCAGCGTAAGCAATAAAGTCTTTATCCATATCTTTGTATTTATCTTCCATTACAAATACTATGTTCATTCTAGAACGGTCTTCTTTTACTACCGGGCTAACAAACATTTTACTTTCGTCGATGGTTTTGTAAAGCAAATCAGCTCTTTCATCGGCTAATTTATTCATTGCCTCAACTCCGCCCATTGATTTAACCCACTTTAATGTTTCGCGAACGGCAAAAACATTTACTACCGGAGGAGTGTTAAACATAGAGCCTTTTTCCATATGAGTTTTATATTGAAGCATAGTAGGTATCTTACGACCTGCCACTACCTTTTCTAACATATCGTCTCTGATAATTACAAAAGTTACACCGGCTGGACCTAAATTTTTCTGAGCACCACCATAAATCAGGGCATATTTAGAAACATCTACCTGACGGCTTAAAAAGTCTGATGACATATCAGCGATTAAAGGTAATCCGCCAAAATCATAATCTTCAAAAATTTCGGTACCACGGATTGTATTATTGGTAGTAATATGAACGTAATCAACATCCTTAGGCACATCAAATCCTTTTGGGATATAAGTAAAATCTTTATCCTCAGAAGATACTTCAACCACTTCGCCCCAAAGTTTTGCTTCTTTAATCGCTTTAGTTGACCATGTTCCGGTATTTAAATAAAATGCTTTTGATTTTAGAAAGTTGTATGGAATCATGGCAAACTGCATACTAGCTCCACCTCCTAGAAATAAAACAGAGTATCCATCAGGGATACTAAGCACTTCTTTCATTAATTCGACGGTTTCATCCATTACAGCCTGAAATTCTTTACTGCGGTGAGAGACTTCTAGAATCGATTGTCCGATTCCATCTAAATCAAGAATAGCTTCAGAAGTATTCTTTAATAATGGATCTGACAATTTACACGGACCTGCGTTAAAAATATGCTTTCTCATAATGTATTGGTTTTAAATTTATTAACTAATTTTAATTTTTGGTTGCAAGATGCAAATAAATTTTAAATTTTCAGGTGTCATTTTATATGATGTTCAACACCTTTTTACAAAAAACTTTCTCCGACTTGGGAGTATAAAATTAAGAATAAACCATCTATTTTAAAACTCTATTTTTTAAAATTCTTCTGTTCAACCAAATAATCATCTTTAAGTACCGGAATTTCCCCTGTGATATCTATTTGAAAGCAATAATCGATAATATCACCCAAACCCAAACGTGAAAGCCTTTGATACTGATAAATGGTTTTTATATAAGTTAAAATATCTTGCTTTGCCAGTGACCATAAATCTATTGATGCCAGCAAAGAATCACAATTTGTAGTAAGATGTTTTGTTGTTAAAAGTTTTTCGGATAATGCTCCTGCAAAAATTGCATCCTCAGAACAAAAATTACCTTGCCAACCAGAACATAATAAAACCACATCAAAATTTATTTTTTTTATATAGTTTGCAACAGCAGTTAGATTTAAAAATGAAGCAATAACTACCTGCCGGGCTATTTTTGCATCATTAATTGTATTTGTTCCGTTCGTTGAGCTATATACCAATGTTTTACCTTTAATATTTTCTTTGGTGAAAATGTAGGGTGAATTATTAAAATCTGCAAAATCAACTTTCATCCCATTACGTTCGGCAGCAACTAAAAAACCTTTTTCTTTATATTCTTTAGCTTCATCTAAATTTTTTACAGGTATTAATTTATACAACCCGTTTTTAAACATGGTGGTTATAATAGTGGTAGCTCGCAAAATATCAATAACTACAACCATCTTATTTTCAATATCATATTTCCCAATTAACTCGGGAGTAAAACAAACCTCGACAGTTCTCATAGTTTTTATTTTTATAACAACAGATATTAAGCAATTATGATATTACCAAAAAAACAATAAAAAACCCTGCTTCGAAAAGCAGGGTAGAAAATATATTATTTTATTTACTCAAATGAAAGGGTGGTTTAGCCACTTTTGCTTTTAAGTTTTTATTTCTAACCTCAATAAAGATTTCGGTATCAGCTTTCCAGAATCCTTTTTTTAAGTAAGCCATGCCAATTCCTTTTTTAATCATTGGCGACATGGTTCCGGAAGTTACTTTACCAATTTCGTTTCCTTCGGCATCGACAACTTTATAGTGCTGGCGTGGAATTCCACGATCTTCCATAATAAATCCTTTCAAGCGTTTTTCCACACCATCTTCTTTTTGTTTTTGCCATTTTTCGCGGTCGATAAAATCGTTGCCATCTACAAACTTGGTAATCCATCCTAATCCAGCTTCAATAGCCGATGTTGAATCATCTATATCGTTACCATATAAACAGAACCCTGATTCTAATCTAAGCGTATCGCGGGCTCCAAGTCCAATAGGTTTAATCCCAAACTCTTCACCAGCTTCAAAAACCGCTTTCCAAAGCTTATCTGCATCTTCATTAGCTATATAAATTTCACAACCTCCTGATCCTGTATATCCAGTAGTTGAAAAAATTACTTCCTTAATTCCAGCAAATTCAATTTTTTTAAAGGTGTAAAACCCCATATCCACTACATTTTCAGTAGTGAGTTTTTGCATGGCTTTTAAAGCCAGTGGCCCTTGAATAG
Organism: Bacteroidota bacterium; assembly: GCA_034189025.1. Lineage (GTDB taxonomy): Bacteria > Bacteroidota > Bacteroidia > Bacteroidales > UBA12077 > UBA12077. The sequence goes on along the minus strand of JAXHVS010000003.1, from coordinate 9,089 downwards.
CAAGTTGAGCAATTTCGTCGGAAGCATTATATACTTCTTTACCAATTTCAAGCCCCATTTCTCGTGCATGTTTTGTAACCCATGCCCAATCTTTATCAATATTTGCTGCATTAACAACTAATAAATATGTTTCTTTATCAAACATATAAACTAAAAGATCATCAACAATCCCTCCTTTACCGTTAGGGAAACAAGAGTATTGAACTTTCCCTTCGTATAAATCGGCAACATTGTTTGATGTAATTTTCTGAACCAGGTCAAAAGCTTTTGGCCCTTTTACCCAAAATTCGCCCATATGAGATACATCAAAAACACCAACTTTCTCACGAACGGTAATATGTTCGTCATTAATTCCTGAATATTCAATAGGCATATTATATCCTGCGAAAGGATGCATCTTTGCTCCCAGTTCAAGATGAAACTTTGTGAATGCTGTATTTTTCATTGTATATATTTTTTTATAATTATATTTTTATTTGTCACAAAGCTATAAAAATTTATTCATAAAATTAATGATATAGCAAAAAGCAAAAGGATGACTTTGAATAATCATCCTTTACTTTTGACAAAAATATTTCTTGCGGGTTATTTACTTAATACTTTGAATTCTACTCTACGGTTCTGTGCTCTTCCTTCTGCTGTGTTGTTATCAGCAACCGGTTGCGTAAATGAATATCCCTTATATTCAAGTCTTGATTTATCTACACCCTGATTAATTAAATAATCAACCACACTTTTTGCCCGTGCTTCTGATAATTTCTGATTAGCTCTATAAGAGCCGACATTATCTGTATGCCCGGAAATTTCCAGTCGAATTCCCGGATTTTCTTTTAATAATGTTGCTACTCTTTCTAATTCGGTTGTTGATTCAGGTTTCAATGTTGCTTTATTGGTTTCGAAGAAAATATTTTTAAGTACCATTTTTGCACCAACGTCAATTCGATCTAATTGGAAATTGGCCTGCACTTTACTGTCAACAACTTGCTTATCAGATAAATTAACAATGGTTACATAAAATAAATAATTTTTGGCGGTAACTTCAACACCATAATCTTTTTTCTTAGGAATACGAATTTTATAATTTCCTAATGTATCTGAGAGGCCAGTAGCAACCACTTTACTCAACTCTGTGTCTATTACTTCTACTTTAGCCTGAATGGGGGTTCCTAATTTTGAATCGGTTATCATACCAACCATAAACAAGGCTGTATCAACTTTCAATTCTTGTGGAGTGATATAAAATAAATCATCAACTGGTTTGTATTCCCATGCCAGGTGAATATTGTCAGTAGTTACTTTTAGTTCTTTTTCCTCACCCAGGAAAATAATTTTATAAAGATCAAAACCACCATATCCATTTTGGCGAACAGAAGAGTAATAGGCTTGTTTATTATTTTCGTCCATCTTAAAAAATAAATCATCATTAGGAGTATTGATAGGGTATCCTAAGTTTTCAGGACTAGACCACATTTTATCAACATCACGTTCCATAACAAATACATCAAATCCACCCATTGAGTTATGTCCTTTCGAGCTAAAATATACTTTATCTTCTTTAGGGTGCCAATAAACTCCTTCCTCATCATAAGGTGTATTTATGGCTGCTCCAAGATTAATCGGTTCTGACCACTTTTCTTTTTCGTCGAGTTTACTGTAAAATAGATCCATTCCTCCAATGGTACCTTCCTGGTTCGAAACAAAAATAACCTCCTTTTCATCAGGGCTTAATGCAATAGTAGTTTCTTTGTATTTAGAAGATATTTTCCCTCCTTTTATTGTTTTAGGAGATTTCCACTTATCATTTTTCAGCTCGCTAACCAGTATTTCTCCTCCATTTTTCTTTCCATTATATAAATAAATTTCATTTCCATCTTTGGAAAATAACAAAACAGACTCGTTGTTTTTGGATTCGAGCTTATTTTCAAGCAATTTTGGTTTCTTCCAAAGTTCACCAGCCTGATCTGAAAAAAATATGTTTTCAATAAATTTATTATCTATATCAAGGCGTTTATTTTTTTCTGTTTCCCTTCGCGAAGTGAAATATAATAAATCCTGGGAAGGATGTAATACTGGATTGTAATCGTCATATTCTGAATTTACCCGTGATCCGAGATTATTTATAATAACGCGAACCGGATTATTTACCAATTCTTTACCGTACTTACATTCTTTAATGTATTTATCGATATTTACATCGATATATTCGAGTTCTTTAACAGAGAAAGAGCTATAATAAGCTTTATAATTGTCAATAGCCTGGTCAAAATTTAAATTTAAATGATAGGCTCTACCCAACATAAAATGGATATCGTTTGTAACATTTTCATCCTTTAGATATGTTTTTTCTAAAAAATCAGTAGCTTTATAAAATTCATTTGTAGAAAGATAACATACCCCAATTTTATAATTTAATTTCGCACATTCACTATTGTATTTATAAGCTCGTAAATAATGTTCAAGTGCTTTTGGGTAAGTTCCCAATCCAGCTGAAAAAAGTTTTTCTCCTGCTTTTACTTCTTTCCAGGCATCTTTAAAACCTACTTCTTTATATTCAATTCTAAAATCTTTCTTTTTAATTTTAACATTTTCCTGAGCTAAAATATGCAGGCTTGTTTGTGTAACAAGTATTAATGTTAGTATAATTGGTTTTAAAATTTTCATTTTGCGTAATATTTATTATTCACATTCAGAAATATATTTCTCAGCTTCTTCAATTCCCAGGCCTTTAGCTTTATTCCAATCACTGCAGGCGGCTTCAAATTTTCCTAAAAATTCTTTCGCATACCCCCTGTTTAAGTAAGCTTCTCCATATTCATTATCGAGTTCAATAGCCTTATCTAAATCATCAACAGCGCCTAAATAATTTTCAAGCTTTATTTTTGTTATAGCAGCATTATTATATCCTGGAGGGTATTCTTTTTTTATTTCAATTACTTTAGAAAAATCTTTTAATGCTTTTTCATATTCGGCCATCTGAAAATATGCATTACCTCTATTGTTGTAAGCAATATAAAATTGAGGGTCTTTTTTTATGGCTTGTGTATAATCATCGATTGCTCCTTGAAAATCTCCCGTTTTAATTTTACAAGAGGCCCGGTTATCATAGGCGTTTATAATAGTAGAATCATAGGCAATGGCCTGGTTGTAATCATGTATTGCACCATGATAATCACCAAGCATTTTTTTAGTGCTGGCTCTTTCGTTAAAAGCATAAGCAAAATCATATTTTTTATCAATAGCCATTGTAAAATCAATTAATGCACTATTATAATCCTGCAATTTAAAATTCATCAAACCTCTAAAATAATAAACCTTTTTATCAGTAAAGCCTTTTTGTATTGCGCGGGTGAAATCGGTTAAAGCCTCCTGATAATTATTCATTAAAATATTAAGATATCCTCTTAGATAAAAAGCTTCGGCAGCTTCTTTGTCAGCAGCAATTGCTCTTGCAACATCATCCACAGCTAAATCATATTCTTTGTTAAGAATTTTTATTTTAGCCCTTTCAATATAGGGTAATGCAAACTCGGGCTGAATAAACAAACTTTCATCAAATTTAGTGTGGGCTTCTTTATACTTTGATTCAGCAGATAGCCTAACTCCCTCGTTATAAATTAAATGCGATTTTTTTTCCAACTCTTTTAAAGCTTGTTCGTCTTGGGCTGTTGCACTTACAAAAAAAGCGAATGAGCACAGTAAAAGAATAGTTTTTTTCATATTGATTATGTTAAATTACACTAGCGTTTTCATGAATAAAATTTATTTATAATAATTTTTCAACAGTTTTTATTAAAAAAAATATTACATAAAATGTAAAGTAAAAATAAAAATTTTAATTTCGAAACACTATAAACTATTTTATTAATTTTATAATTTAGTAAAAGTATATTTAATAATTGAAACAATTTAGATAAATAACATGAAACAAGAGAATAAATTAATTAACCTTTCCTATTTAAAAACCATAAGTAATGGTGACAATGCATTTATTCTCGAATTAATAGAAATGTTTTTTGAACAAGTTCCGGAATATCAAAAAATGTTACAACATTTATACAATAAAAAAGATTGGAATAATTTAGCCAGAACAGCACACAAAGCAAAATCTGCAATCCTTATGGTAGGTATGAACAAGCTTGCTGCTAAGCTTAAAAAATTAGAAGAAAATGCTAAAGAAGAAAAAAATATTCATGAATATCAGGAAATAATTGCTAACTTTGTAAGTCAAAGTGACATTGCAATTAATGAACTAAAATTAATACAAAATAAGATAATTTAGAATATTAACTATAAAACCGGAATCTATGTTAAAAAACGAAACCAAAAACGGCGTTGAGATATTATCCTTTGATAATGTAAACAAATTAAATATCTTAATAGCACAAACTCTAAAAGAGGAAGTCGCTCAATATTTAACAAAAGCAAACACTAAGCTGATATTAAATCTTGAAGGAATTGAATATGTAGACAGTTCTGGTTTTGGTGCATTACTTTCAATATTAAGAAATGCAAAAAACAATGATAGCCAGTTTAAAATTTGCAACGTATCATCAGATGTAATGGAACTCATTAAACTACTTCAATTGCATAATGTTTTTGATATTTGCGACAATATTGATGAATGCTTAAACTCATTTGAATAAAAGAAGCCCGGAAAAAAATCCGGGCTTTCTTTATTAATTACGAAAAACTAATCCTTTTTCATTTTTATCCACAATAATCATTTTATCCTTGCCAATCGTATTGGCAATAATTTTCTTCGATAGTTCATTCAATATTTCCTTTTGAATAATTCGTTTTACTGGCCTTGCCCCATAATGTGGGTCGAATCCGGCTTTTGCAATCCATTTAACTGCATCGTCCGTAATATCAATAGAAATATTTTGTGCTTTTAACATCTTTTGAATCATTATAAATTGTAACCTAACGATATCATTAATTTCTTTCTCAGTAAGGGGAGCAAACATAACAATCTCATCAACACGGTTAATAAATTCGGGCCTTATTGATTGTTTTAAAACACCAAGCACTTTTTGTTTTGTTTCTTCCAGAATTTCTTTTCTATTTGTATCATTTAATTTCGAGATATTTTCCTGAATAATATGTGAACCCGCATTGGAGGTCATGATAATGATCGTGTTTTTAAAATTCACTAACCTCCCTTTATTGTCGGTTAATCGACCATCGTCCAACATTTGTAACAAAATATTAAAGACATCAGGATGTGCTTTTTCGATTTCATCCAACAATATTACTGAGTAAGGTTTTCTTCGAACAGCTTCGGTCAATTGTCCGCCTTCGTCATAACCCACATAACCAGGTGGTGCTCCAACCAATCGTGAAACAGAATGTCTTTCCTGATATTCGGACATATCAATCCGTGTCATCATATTTTCATCATTGAACAAAAATTCGGCTAAAGCTTTTGCCAATTCAGTTTTTCCCACACCGGTCGTTCCTAAAAATATAAATGAACCAATTGGCTTTTTAGTATCCTGTAAGCCTGCTCTGCTCCTCCTCACTGCATCGGAAACTGCAGCTATAGCTTCATCCTGTCCAACAACTCTTTTATGCAACTCTTCTTCTAGTTTTAATAACTTCTCTTTTTCGCTTTGAAGCATTTTGCTAACAGGAATACCTGTCCATTTTGCTACAATTTCGGCAATATCCTCATCCTCAACCTCCTCTTTAATCATAGCTGTTTCACTTTGAAGCTTAATAAGCTCCTCTTTTAGTTTTTCTACTTTGCCATTGGCTTCTTTAATTTTACCATACCTGATTTCAGCTACACGCCCATAATCGCCATCCCGCTCAGCTTGTTCTGCTTCAAGCTTGAATTGATCAATCAACTCTTTATTTTTTTGGATTTGATCGATGATTGATTTTTCGTTTTCCCATTTCGAGCGCATTTGATTACGCTCATCAGATAAATTAGCAATAATTTCACTCAGCTCATCTACTTTCTTTTTGTCACCTTCTCGTTTAATAGCCTCACGTTCAATTTCCAGCTGTTTAATTTTACGTTCAATTTCGTCAATATTTTCAGGCACTGAATTCATCTCTAAACGTAACTTAGAAGCAGCTTCGTCAATTAAGTCTATAGCTTTATCTGGCAAGAACCTGTCGGAAATATATCGCTGTGAGAGCTCTACAGCAGAAATTAGTGCATCATCTTTAATACGCACCTTGTGGTGTGTTTCATAACGATCTTTTAAGCCACGTAAGATGGAAATAGCACTTATCGTATCCGGTTCATTAATCATTACTTTTTGGAATCGACGTTCGAGTGCTTTATCATTTTCAAAATATTTCTGGTACTCGTTTAATGTTGTAGCACCAATAGCTCTAAGATCGCCTTTTGCGAGTGCAGGTTTCAAAATATTTGCCGCATCCATTGCTCCTTCACCTTTTCCTGCTCCAACAAGAGTGTGTATCTCATCGATAAACATTAAAATCTCACCATCAGAAGCAATTACTTCTTTGATAACCGATTTTAAGCGTTCTTCAAACTCTCCTTTATATTTTGCCCCAGCGATAAGCGCTCCCATATCCAATGCAAATATTTGTTTATTTTTCAAGTTTTCGGGGACATCTCCATTTAAAATTCTATGCGCAATGCCTTCGGCTATAGCTGTTTTTCCTACTCCCGGTTCTCCAATTAAAATCGGATTATTTTTGGTACGGCGCGAAAGAATCTGTAACACCCGCCGAATCTCATCATCACGCCCTATCACAGGGTCTAACTTACCGGCCCGGGCCTCTTCAATTAAATTAATTGCAAATCGATTGAGTGAATTATAAGTATCTTCGGCCGTTTGGCTATCTACTTTTGAGCCTTTGCGTAAATCCTGAATCGCATTTTTCAAGTCTTTTTCTATAATACCATTATCTTTCATCAGCTGAGCAACATCATCACCCGATTGCAATATTCCCAATAAAATATGTTCTACCGAAACAAACTGATCTCCCATTTCTTTTGACAAGTTCATGGCTTTTTGCAATGACTGGTTTGCTTCTTTTGAAAGATAAGGCTCTCCTCCTGAAACTTTTGGATAAGATTCCACAATCTTATCTAATACTTTCTCAAAATTTACAGGATTTACATTCAACTTCTTTAGTAAAAAATTAGATAAATTTTCACCCTGTGATAAAATTCCTTTAAGCAAATGTCCATTTTCAATGGCTTGGTGCTGGTATCCCTGGGCAATAGTAAAAGCCTGTTGAATAGCCTCTTGTGATTTTATAGTAAATTGGTCAAATTTCATATATCTGTTTCTCCTTTATTTTTTAATTTTTATTTTAATGCAACAAAATAATTGCCAATATTAAAAAAAATGCCCTTTTGTCATAAAAACACTTACGATTACAGACAACTTGACACTAACAGGATAAGCTATATACAATAATCCGTAATTTGGATAAATAATATGTTTGAGGTACTTTTAAATCGTTTATTCCAAACATAATAATTATGAATTACCACCTGCTTACCATGGATATAATCGATCATCAAGGGAACTTTTTCATTATTGAAATAACGCTGGATGATGAACATAGCAGGATTCAATTCTCTCCGGATAAAAAAGCAATTTTTTATTTAGATAGAAATAATTTATCTAACTTTTTACAGGTAAGAGAATTTCAATTGCGAAAAATTTTACACAACAAAAGGCCTGAAAGTTTTTACAAAGGTTTCAGCTTAAAGTTTGTGCTTACCGATAGCTTGCCGGATCCACAATTTTACGACCGAACAAAAATCACCCACTTAGACAACAGAAATAATAAACACCTTGTAACCAAAAGGGATAAAAAAACAGAAGGAATTCCAGAGCTTTTTACCGATGGCTCATTTAATCACCAAAAACAAACCGGAGGATTTGCACTATTGATTAAAGAGAAACCTTCGGAATATAAAATATTACAAGTCCAAACCAAAAGAAAAGGAAATAACTTAATTGAGTTGCTGGCTGTGATAAAAGGACTGGAATATTTAAAAGACAAACCAGCATTAAGGATTGTTACCGACAGCCAATATGTTATTAAAGGAATAAGTGAGTGGCTTCCAGTATGGAAAATTAATGATTTCTATACCGCTAATGGAACCCGTGCAAAAAACATAACCGACTGGAAGGAAATTGATCGGTTAATTGCAGGAAAATATATAGAATTGGAATGGGTTAAATCTCATACCGATCATTTTGAAAATACCCTTTGCGACCTAAAAGCGAAATCAATAACAAAATATAATAATCATGAAAAAAATTAACAAAAAACCTACTCCTTTAATTTACCCTGTGCCTGCGGCGATGGTAAGCTGCGGGTTAAATGAGAATGAATATAATATTATTACCATTGCCTGGACAGGCACTGTTTGTTCTGTTCCACCCATGTGTTACATATCTATCCGAAAGGAAAGGCATTCCTATGATATAGTAAAACGCACCAAAGAATTTGTTATCAACTACTCTACCAAAGATTTAGCTTACGAGGCTGATTGGTGTGGGCGTAAATCAGGAAAAGATTACCAAAAGTTTAAAGCACTAAATTTAACTCCCGGAAAATCGAAAAAATTAAAAACTCCTGTCATTGCAGAATCTCCAATAAACCTGGAATGTAAAGTAAAAGAGATTGTTCCGCTGGGTTCTCACGATATGTTTATTGCCGAAATTGTGAACATCCAGGTAAGTGAGAGATATATCCATCCGTCTAACGGAACCATTAATATGCAACACCAGGAGTTAATGGCATATTCGCACGGTAAATATGTACAGTTAGGCAAAATAATTGCACAGGCAGGATTTTCGATAAAAAATTAATAATTCTTTTATCTTTGCTTTCCTGATTTAAATATACAAAGTCTGTATGCGATACTTTCTGAAGCTATATATATTACTTATTTTAATAGCTGCCATCAAATCTTCTGTATGGTCGCAGGAAAATATGACGCAGACTTTACGAGGCAATGTTGTAGACAAAGAAAGACAAACTCCATTACCGGGAGTAAATCTAATTATTATAAATTCCCAACCACAGAGAGGTACCATAAGCGATGAAAACGGCTACTTCCGGTTCTATAATGTTCCTGTTGG
>JAXHVS010000029.1:0-9144 GCA_034189025.1 Bacteroidota bacterium | reverse complement strand
ATCCCTTTGCTATCCATTTGTTAAAACGTGCTTTTATTATAGAACTCGGGCCACAAAAATAATATGTAATTGTAAATTAATATTTTACTCCATAAAAAATAAGTGCGAAACTTTAGTAAATAATTTTAAAAACTAAATCGTTGAATTACAAAATTGCGAGTAATCCCTCTTTTATTATTACCAGCTTTTTTCTGCAATTCCACCACCCAACAAAATATCCTCATCATAAAAGACCACAGGCTGGCCTGGGGCAACTGCCCAGGCTGCACTCGACAATTCAAGCTCAATGGTGTTTTTCGTAATTGTTTTTACAAAAGCAGGTTTTGTTGGATTTAACCCTAATCCGCGAATATTAATATCAATTGAAGATTTTTCGTTTATTCTTTCAGGATTTATTAAGTGTATATCTTTTAAAAAAATGTTATGATGATTTAGTGAAGATTTAGTGCCTATTTTTAATTCATTTTTTGCAACATTAATGTCACTAACATAAGCCGGGCGGTTTATTTTTAATTGCAAATCTCGCTTTTGCCCAATAGTATAATAAACAAATCCTTTGTGGGTCCCTATTTCGTTTTCTTTTTCATCTATTACCCTACCTGTACTTAATTTAGCTAACTTATCTGGAATATATTCGTTTAAAAATTGTCGATAATCTTTATTTTGTAAAAAACATACTCCCATACTTTCTTTTTGCCGGGCTAAATCTACAAAGCCATTTTCTTTAGCCAGTTGCCTAACTTCATCTTTTGTATAATCACCCAAAGGTGTAATCATTCGCTTAATGGTATCTGGCTTAAGCTCCCATAAAAAATAAGATTGGTCTTTTACCGGGTCAATTCCTTTTTGAAGATAATAATATCCGTCTTTTATAACTTTTCTAATATAATGGCCACTCGAAACAAATTGTATTTGATTTTTATCGGCAAAGTCTAATATTTTTTCCCATTTGATGTGTTTGTTACAAAAAGTACACGGACTAGGTGTGCGTCCCTTAAGATATTCATTGGCAAAATGCTTTTTCACCTTTTCAAAATCATCATTAATCGCAAGGTTAATCAAAGGGATATTTAATTTATGGGCTACTTCGTTTACTTTTTTATTATATTTTTCGTTGTTAAAACAAAAATGTAAACCGGTAACATCGTACCCCTGATTTTTTAACAGCAATGCTGCTATGGTACTATCCACTCCTCCACTTAACCCAATAACTACTTTATTTTTCATTGTATTATTGAAAATCAAAATCTAATTACAAAAATAAAAATTATGAATTAAAGGTTTCCAGTCGAAACAGTTGTGCATAAACTCCATTTTGAGATATTAATTCCTCATGTTTTCCTTGTTCAACAATCTCGCCACTTTTTATCACTACTATACGATCGGCATTTTTGATGGTAGATAACCTATGGGCAATGGCTATGGTCGTACGATCTTTCATTAAATTTTGAATAGCTTCACGAACCATATATTCTGATTCATAGTCCAACGCCGAAGTCGCTTCATCAAGAATTAAGATGGGTGGATTTTTTAAAATGGCACGGGCAATGGTAATTCGTTGTTTTTCTCCAAACGACAATTTATCACCACTTTCACCCAGGTTCGTCTGATAACCGTGTACTGTTTTAGCGATAAAATCATGCGCATTAGCCAATTTAGCAGCTTTTTTAACCATTTCTAAATCAACATTTTCATCGCCTAAAGTAATGTTATGATAAATGGTATCATTAAATAATACAGGCTGTTGATTTACATAGCCAAATAAATTACGTAATGATGTAATCCGTAAATTGGTTATAGGAATATTATCAATTAAAATATCTCCCTGATCAGGGTCGAAAAAACGTGGCAACAAATCAACAATAGTAGATTTCCCTGAACCTGAAGCACCTACAAAAGCAATGGTTTCTCCTTTATTAATTTTTAAATTAATATTTTTAAGCACATTTTTTTGCTCTGTTTCATAAGAGAAATAAACATTTTTAAATTCAATCGATTGCTTAAACTCATCTATTACAATGGCATCCTCTTTATCTTTAATAGTATATGTATGTTCCAGTATTGAATTCACCCTAAGAATAGAAGCCATTCCTTTTTGAATGTTGTAATATCCGTTTGAAATAGATCTTGCAGGAGCAATTACCTGAGTAAATACCGCCAGATATCCAATAAAAACCTGCGAACTTAAAGTAGCTTCAGGAGATAAAACCATTTTACCTCCAAACCACATTATGGTTAAAATGGTAACTGTTGCAATAACATCACTCAAAGGATTTGCTAAAGCCCTGCGTTGCCCAATCCGGTTAAACAACTGGGTAAACCTCTCATTCATTCCAACAAACCTGTTTTTTACAGTATATTCTGCATTAAAAGCTTTCACAATTTTAATTCCGGATAAAATTTCTTCGAGCATGCCCATCAATGCACCCATTTTTTGTTGTCCGCTAAAAGTTTTCGTTCGCAACGATTTCCCTATTCGTCCAATAATTATAGCAGATACAGGAAATAAAATAAGCGCAATAAAAGTAAGTTTTGCACTCATTAAAAACAATACATATACATATACCACTAATAAAACAGGGTCTTTAAAAAACATTTCCAGCGAACTAATAATTGACATTTCAATCTCTTTGACATCAACAATCATTTTTGAAATGATATCGCCACGCTTTTCATTGGAAAAATAACTTAGGTCAAAATCCAGAATTTTTTCAATCAGCTCATTTCTGATATCCTTTATCACACCTGTTCGAATATGTATTATTAGATATTTACCTGTAAATAAAAATATATTTTTCAGCAATGTAAAAGCAAGCACTATACCTATAATAAATAATAAGGCATTGATGGTTCCATGCTGATTGATGATATATCCGAGGAGATAATTAAAATTATGTTGCACAGATTCAATTGAAAGCTCAAGAGGAACCGAATTAGGATTAAAATTCTGCGTTGAAAATAAAATTCCAAGAAAAGGAATAACCATGGTAAAAGAGATAACAGAAAACACAGCTGCCAGCAAATTGCATATAATGCTAAGCAGCGATTTTTTCCAGTAGGGAATTAAATAGCGTAATATGGCAAAAAATTTTTTCATAAAAAGAATTTACCTTTGAGATTCAATCAAAGGTAAAATAAATTGGGCTATTTTTCGAAAATATAATTAAATACCGGTATAATTAAAAGGTGTAATATTTTTTAGCTCCTTTTTAACTACATCATTTAACTTAAGCCCATCGATAAACTTATGGATACATTCTTTATTAATTTTTTCACCTGTACGAGTCAATTCTTTCAGTGCTTCGTATGGTTTTGGATACCCTTCGCGACGTAAAATAGTTTGTATAGCTTCAGCAACTACTGCCCAATTTTCTTCCAGGTCATTATGTATTGCCGATTCATTAACTAAAACTTTACCCAGGCCTTTAAGCAACGATTGACAAGCAATAATGGAATGTCCAACGGGAACTCCAATATTCCGGAGCACAGTTGAATCGGTTAAATCGCGTTGCAATCTGGATACGGGTAATTTAAAAGCTAAATGTTCACATAATGCATTAGCAATACCCAAGTTTCCTTCAGCATTTTCAAAATCAATAGGATTAACTTTATGTGGCATAGCCGAAGAACCTACCTCTCCTTTATTTATCTTTTGTTTAAAATAATTCATCGATATATAGGTCCAAAAATCGCGTGAAAGGTCAATTAAAATTGTATTTATTCTTTTTAAGGCATCAAAAAATGCAGCGATATTATCATAATGTTCTATTTGGGTCGTTGGAAATGACCGATTAAGTTTTAAAATATCATTTACAAAATGATTCCCAAAATCATTCCAGTCAACCTCGGAATACGCAACAAAATGGGCATTAAAGTTTCCTGTTGCACCGCCAAACTTTGCAGAATAAGGTATATTCCTCAACTGTCCCAACTGTTTTTCAAGCCTTACGACAAAAACTGCCATTTCTTTACCTAACCTGGTAGGAGAAGCCGGCTGTCCGTGAGTCCTTGCAAGCATAGGGATTTTTTCCCAATCTTTGCTCAATTGTTTAAGTTTATTCATTAAGTCGTTTAAGACAGGATAAAAAACAGCCTCCATTGCATCGCGCAATGAATAAGGTATTGCAGTATTATTTATATCTTGTGAAGTTAATCCAAAATGAATAAACTCTTTATAGGGCTCAAGTTTAAACTTATCAAACTTTTCTTTAATAAAATATTCAACCGCTTTTACATCGTGGTTAGTTACTTTCTCAATATCTTTAATCTTTTTAGCATCCTGAATGCTAAAATTCAGATAAATTTTTCTTAATAAATCATACTTACTTTTATCAAACCACGAAAGCTGTTGTAAAGGAATTTCGCATAAAGCGATAAAATACTCAATCTCAACAAGTACACGATATTTTATTAATCCAAATTCTGAAAAGTAGCTACTCAATTCGTTGGTTTTGTTTCGATAGCGTCCGTCAATAGGTGATATGGCTAAAAGTGTATCAATATCCATGATTTTATTTTTTATCCATTTTAAAATCTCATGCAAATTAAACAAAAACAATTTATTTTCTATTATAATAATCGGAGCAATTGTATCTTTGTTAAAACAAAATGTAATATCATGAATAAATTAAAAATATCAGCAGTATCTTATACCAACACTTTCCCGTTTATCTTCGGGATTGAAAATAATGATATCCTAAAAAAAATTGAATTAAGTAAAGATATACCTTCCATTTGTGCTCAGAAACTAATCGATAATAACGTTGATATTGGCTTAGTTCCAGTGGCAATTATTCCAAAACTACCGTATCATGAAATAGTTGCCAATTTTTGCATAGGTGCATCGGATAAAGTTCGTTCGGTAATTATCGGTTCCTATCAACCGCTGGAAAAAGTTAAAAAAATTTATCTTGATTTTCATTCCCGCTCATCAGTTATGCTTAGTCGTGTTTTAGCTAAAAATTTCTGGAAAATTAAGGTTGAATGGGCAAACACATCCGAGGGATTTATTGAAAATATAAAGGATAACGAAGCAGCAGTAATTATAGGAGATAAAGCGCTCAACTCCGAAACAAAGTTTCCGTATGTATATGATTTAGCCGAAGAGTGGATAAAATTCACCAAGCTACCTTTTGTTTTTGCTGCCTGGATAGCGAATAAACCTGTGGACAACGGGTTTAAAAAAGAGTTTGACAAAGCTTTACAATTCGGGTTAAATCATATTGATGACATGCTTAAAGTATATGATGTTTCGTATCTTCCAAAACATATTAGTGCTAAAATTTACCTGGAAAATAATATTGATTTTCCATTGGATGATAAAAAACGAAAAGGAATGCAACTATTTTTACAATATGCCCAAGAATTTCAATAATATTTCGGAAATTAGCTCAGGCTAAATCTAATCAATAATGAAAAGAACAACTTTAATCGTCCTTATCTTGCTATCTGCCTTTATTAATGCTATGGCAAACCCAGATACAACAAGTGTCACAGATACATCTAAAAACATCGTATATGTTTTTAGCATTAACGAAGATATTGCACCCCCCATTTGGCGGCTAACACAAAAGAGCTTTAAAGAAGCTTATACCTTAAAAGCAAATTACATTATTATCAAACTGAATACTTATGGAGGGATGGTTAATATGGCCGATTCCATCCGAACTAAAATTTTAGAAAGCAAGATTCCGGTTTATGTTTTTATAACGAACAATGCAGCATCTGCCGGTGCATTAATATCCATAGCAGCTGATAGTATATACATGAAAAAAGGAGCAAAAATTGGCTCTGCTTCTGTAGTTGACCAATCAGGGAAAATTATGCCTGAGAAGTATCAATCATACATGCGCTCAACCATGCGTGCTACTGCCGAAGCACATGGTAAAGACACATTAATTTCAGGTAACGACACCATTGTCAAATGGCATCGCGATCCAATTATTGCAGAAGCTATGGTTGACCCTTCCATTTATATTGAAAATATTTCCGATACTGGAAAAATTGTTGCATTTACAGCAAACGAAGCTATGGAAAACGGATATTGTGAAGCTACGCTAGAAAGTATTCAGGAAATAATAGCACATGTAGGGATAAAAAATCACGAAATTTATGAGTATAAACCAACCAGCCTGGAGAAATTTATTGGTTTTCTGATAAACCCTGCTATTCAGGGGATCCTAATTATGCTCATTGTGGGTGGTATTTATTTTGAATTACAATCGCCCGGCATTGGTTTCCCACTAGCTGCTGCAATACTTGGAGCTATTTTATATTTTGCTCCGCTGTACCTGGAAGGGTTAGCAGAAAATTGGGAAATGGTCATTTTTTTGGTTGGGCTAATTCTGATTATTCTGGAAATATTTGTTATCCCAGGATTCGGGATAGCTGGCATAAGCGGTGTTATCCTTGCGTTTACCGGACTGGTACTTAGCATGGTAGATAATATTATTTTCGAATTTGAATTCCACGCAATGGAAGCCATAGGAATGGTACTAAAATCATTTATGATCGTAGCTATTTCAATTTTTATTGCTTTTATTTTATCCCTTTATCTAAGTCAGAAAGTGCTTACTTCTAATACCTTTTCATGGATAGTACTCAACTCGACACAAAAAAAAGATAAGGGTTATGTTGGGGTTGACAGCAAACAAAAAAATGTGATAGGACAAACAGGAATAGCTGTTACCAATTTAAGGCCCAGTGGAAAAGTAGAGATTGAGGATGAAATATACGATGCCAAATCTGAAATCGGATTTATTGAAAAAGGCCAACAAGTGAAAGTAATTAATTATAGTTCAGGACAAATCTATGTTGTAAAAGTTGAAGCGTAACAATGGACAAAAAGTTTGTAATAAGAGATTATCAAAAAGACGATTATCAAAAATTAAATGAATTATGGCAAGAAACCGGTTTAGGCGGCAGTCAGCGTGGCGATGATAACAGTATTATAGCCCATAGCCTTGAAATCGGTGGCAGACTAATAGTAATTGAAAATACTGAAACAAGAGAAATCATCGGTTCATCCTGGATGACATTCGACGGACGCAGAATTCATCTGCACCATATTGGCGTGAAACCCGAATTTCAAAACCAGGGTTTTGGAAAATTGCTTACCAAAGAATCGTTGAAGCATGCAAAAGAAAAAGGATACCAAATAAAACTGGAGGTACATCAAACAAATAAAAAAGCCATAGCTATTTATAAAAATTTTGGTTTTACCTTTTTAGGTGATTATGATGTTTATATTGTTCGAGACCTGAACTCTCTCTCATTTTAATGTTAAAATTTCTTAAAATCAATCTTAAATTTTTTTCTCCGGGAATAATTAAGTAATTTTATGGTTCGTGTCTAACTAAAAACAATCACGTTATGACAATAACATTCAATGAATTACGAAAGATTAAAGACCGTTTACCTCATGGTGCAATTCGAAAAATTGCCAACAATTTAAACCTAAATGAGGAAACGGTAAGGAATTACTTCGGTGGTACAAATTATCGCGAAGGCGAAAGTGCCGGAATCCATTTATCACAGGGTCCCGATGGCGGAGTCGTAAAAATTGATGACACCACAATACTAGATATGGCTATTAAAATGACCGAAGAAAAACAATCTAGAAACTAGATTCAAAAAAAAATTCCTTCGAAAAAGCAGAAAAATTTACTTTTCTGCTTTTTTGTTTTTAAGTGTAGTATTTTTGTTTTAAATAAATCTAGTTGATGAACGATATACATTACATGATTGAAAAAGCAGAAAAAAAATGGTTATATCCGCTTTATACTTATTGCCAGTCGATTTTCTTAAAAACAAATATTCCTTCGCACGACCATAACCATCATTATCGCGTATGGGAATATTGTAAAGATATCCTTACTGCTATAAATCAAAACAACAACCTAAATTATGAGTTAGTTGAAGGATGTATCATTGCTTCTTTTTTTCATGATACCGGTTTAAGCAAAACTGTAGATGAATTGCACGGCCAGGAAAGTAAAAAAATATGCCAGGCTTATTTCAGAAATCAAAACCTTGATACACCAAAACATTTTAGGGATATTTTATGGGCTATAGAAAAACACGATGATAAGAACTATCAACAGAACAAACAAAAACCCGAATCTATTTTGTCCATTATTTGCAATGCAGATGATTTGGATGCTTTTGGTAACATTGGTGTAATCAGGTATACCGATATTTATTTGATAAGAGGAGTAGAGATGAGCGAGCTTCCTAAATTGGTTATTCAAAACATTGACAACAGGTTTCGGCATTTCGAAAATACATATAAGAATTACACTGAATTATACCAAAAACACAAAACTCGTTATTTAATAGCCAGAAATTTCTTTAAAGGATTAGAAGAGGAATTTATTTAATTACAAAATCCAACATTTTTTCATTTTCTATATATGCTTTGAGCCTGTCGCCTATTTTCACAGGGCCAACTCCGGCCGGTGTACCTGTAAATAATAAATCGCCAATTTTAAGGGTTGAAAATTTCGAAACATAAGCTATTAGCTGATTTACAGGGAAAATCATATCTTTAGTATTTCCTTTCTGCACGATATTTCCATTTAAATCAAGCCAAAAATTAATATTATTAACATCACCAAATTTTTCCAGCTGTAAAAAATGACTTATGGGAGCAGCACCATCGAATGATTTTGCTATTTCCCAGGGCAATCCTTGTTCTTTGCATTTTTTTTGCAGGTCGCGGGCAGTAAAGTCTATACCTAAGCCTATTTCGCTGTAATATCTATGTGCAAATTCAGGTGCTATATTTTTTCCCAACCGGTTAATCTTTATTACAATTTCTACCTCATAATGAATATCACTTGAAAAATCGGGATAAAAAAATGGTTGATTTTTACGTAACAAAGCGGTTTCGGGCATCATAAAAAATATTGGCTCTTTAGGAAGAGGATTATTTAATTCCTTTGCATGATCGATATAGTTTCTGCCGATAGCAATTATTTTCATTTTTTTTTTATTAAAAAGAATGTCAAACCTGATTTATGAATGGTCACGGAAAACAATTTTGTAAGGCCTTACTTCACTTTTAGCAATACCATTTTTTATTGCTGGATCATTATTTACAATTTCCATTAATTCTTCCTCACTGTCAACATCAATAACAAACAT
>JAXHVS010000028.1:4624-13920 GCA_034189025.1 Bacteroidota bacterium | reverse complement strand
GAAGTATTTACCCAAAAAGGATTTTAAAAATAATTTTAGTAAACGAGCAATAATAAAATAATTTTAATTTTTTTATTGATGTATTGAACAAAAAGGGATTTAATTTGCTTAACTAATGATTATTAATCAACGAAAAAGATATTATCATGAAAACAAAAAAGATCATTTTAGCAATGATTACAGTGCTTTCAATTTTAGCGCTTAACAACCGAAAATCATTTGCTCATTGTGAAATCCCTTGTGGAATTTACGAGGATACCCTTCGTATCGAACTAATTAAAGAACATATAACAACGATTGAAAAATCAATGAATATGATAATTGAGCTTTCAAAAGAAGAAAATCCGAATTATAATCAGGTTGTTCGGTGGGTTGTAAACAAAGATGAGCATGCACAGAAACTTCAGGATATTGTTAGTCAGTATTTTATGCACCAGCGGATAAAACCGGTAAGTCCTGAAAATAAAGAAATGTATGAAAAATATATTGAAAGGTTAACACTGCTGCATGAATTGTTGGTTTATGCAATGAATGCTAAGCAAACCACAGATCTTTCTTACATTGATAAGTTGAATAAAACCATTAATGCTTTTGAAGAGTCGTATTTTCATTCGCATAAACATTAAACATGGAAATAATATTTATAATTCGTGCTGCGGCTATAAGTTGTAGCACGTTTTTTATTATATTGCAAAAATAATAACCCATAAAATTAATTTCTTACAAAAGAATGTCCAGGTACCCTTTAGCCAGTATATACGACCTTTTGCTTTATCCTTTTTTGCATAATACACGTAAACGAACGGCTCAATTTATTCAACAATTAAATCCTGAATCGTTAATCGATATTTGCTGTGGAACAGGAAATCAACTTAAATATCTGAAACACGCACAAATTAAGTTGACCGGAATTGATAACTCGCCTGCGATGCTTGGATCTGCTAAGCATTTTAATTGTTATCAACAAGATGCCCGTTCTATTGAATTCCCGGATCAATCTTTTGAGATGGCATTAATTCAACTTGCCTTACACGAAAAAAGTGTTGATGATCGAGAAAAGATTCTAAAAGAGGCATATCGGATATTAAAAAATAACGGCTATTTGGTCATTATGGATTATAATATTAATCATAAAACCTCAAAATTTGCAGAATATATTATCCGTATTATTGAATTTTTTGCAGGGAGGCAACATTACAATCATTTTAAAACCTATTTAAAGGGGGATGGATTATTAAAATTAGTTAATCCTAATCATTTTAAAACGCTGCGAAGTATTCCTCTGGCAGGTAAATCGATGGTATTAAATATTTACCAAAAGCTAAACTAAATCAGATTGACCTGACAAATATTTTAGAATTTGAAATAATGTACGTTGTATTTTCGCATAATTGTATATTTTTACCTTGAAATCTAACCTTAAAAACCATGCGAAATATTCTTGTCTTAATTGTTTTTGCATGTTTGTTTTTTTCATGTAATGAAGAAAAATCAAGTAATGCCGATATTATTGATTTTACAATAACAAATTTATCGAATGGTGTCTTAGTTGTTTCCGATATTGAAATTAATGCTGACATAAATAAGATTTACATCTTTTTTGATAATGATCTTTTTCAACATACTTTCCCATTAAATGTTTCTGGTGATTTAAAGTTATCCTCCGGAGCTAAAACAAATTCTTTTATGAATGGAAAAATTAGCTTTTCATCTCCTAACGAAGTAAAACATGTTTTGATTGAGGCGGAAGATGGAACTCAAAAAGATTGGTATATTTCTCTTATCCATAAACAAATTCAAAATTCAGATTTTGAAAATTGGTTTACTAATGTGGGCATGAATGGGAAAGATGTTTATTCATTCAATAAATCAGGACGGAGATTTTTGGTTCGTTCCAACGATTGTTTTTCTTTCCACTCATCAATTTTTTTGAAATTTCCTGATAATAGCACCTCAGGAACTTTCCATCCTTTATATTCAGCAGGCCGTGTATAAACTGGTGGGGCAAGTAAGTTATCCTGAAAAGAGTCGGTGAGGGCAGAGGTTTCGTCTGAAATTACACCTGGAATTAATCGAACAACACTATCGACAATAATAGATGCTGCCAGTTCGCCTCCGGTTAAAACATAATCGCCGATAGAAATTTCCTTGGTGATTAAATGATCGCGAACCCGTTGATCGATCCCTTTATAATGTCCGCAGAGAATGATAATATTATTAAATGTTGCTAACTTATTGGCTTCTTTCTGAGTGTACTTTTCACCGTCGGGCGAGGTGTAAATGATCTCATCGTAATTACGTTCTGCTTTTAATGCACCTATTGCTTTGTCTATGGGCTCAATCATCATAACCATTCCAGCATCACCGCCAAATGCATAATCATCAATGCTTTTATATTTATTGGTTGCATAATCACGCAAGTTATGAATATGGATATCTACTGCATTTTTTTCTTTGGCACGTTTAATAATGCTGTGGTTTAAAGGACTTTCTAGTAATCCGGGTAATGCTGTAATGATATCAATTCTCATCGGCATAAATTTTATAGGCACAAAAATACAAATTGATTCAAATCATTCCTAACTTTTTTTATTTAAGAAATGTAGTTTATAAGTCAAAATGACATTTTTGCTGTGTCTTAAAGGTCATTATGTCATTAAATTTTAAGTTTTAATTGTAATTATTATTATTTTTTTTAATGGCACATGATTTGAATAGTTGAAATCAGAAATATTAATATTAATTTAAACTAATTAAAAATTATAAAGCTATGACACTAGTAAGAATGAACAGGCCTGCATCTCAAATGTATAGGGATAATCGTTTTAGAACATTTTCAGATTTAATGAATGATATGTTTAACGAAGAAAAATTAGGAAACAATGTTGATTGCTCAACACCACCAGCCAATATTATTGAGTCGAAATTTGATTTCAGAATTGAAATGGCGGTACCCGGATTTGAAAAATCGGATTTTAAAATTGACCTTGATAAGAAGATGTTAACCATCTCTCTTGACAAAAATGTAGACGAGAATGCTGAAGAAAAGTGTAATTATACCGAGTTTAATTACAACCAGTTTACACGAACCTTTAGATTGTCGGATAAAATAAATACCGAGAAAATCAATGCTATTTATAAGAATGGTTTATTGCAGGTGGTATTGCCCAAAAAGGAAGAAGCCATTGAAAAGCCTGCACGACAAATAAAAATCTCATAACAACCCAATATATACCATTTATTAAGAAAAAACATCCTGGTATTAAACACCAGGATGTTTTTTTTATTTTATGGATTAACTCGTTGTTCCAGCTGCAACGACCTTTCTCTGATCTTTTTTTTTCTTTTTTCAGTTGATTAATTTTTTGCTGTTGCTCCTTAATCGCCTCTACCAGGACTGGAGTTAGCTTAAGGTAATCAATGGATTTGTACCCATTGGAATCTTTTGAAACGAATTCGGAAAAAATTTTTTCTACTTCTTGTGCATTAAGACTAATCTGTTGTTTATCGTTCAATTTAAAATCCTGGATTGCTTCTTCATTCCAGTGAAAATTGTAGGCGGTTAATAATTGAATTTTTTCTAATCCGGACTAAAATGGGATCAAATTTGTTTTTAACTGAATATCTGAAATTTTTGTAAAACTACCAGTTACGTCCAGATCGCCGTAAATACAAACCATGGGTGTATTAAATTCGCCATAAATGAGAGGAGCGCCTGAATTATTGGCAATATACAATCTCTCGGATACTGATTGGAAATATCCTGCCTCGGGACCAATAAATACATTACCGAAGCCATTGGAGTTTTTATATCCGGAAAGAGTGCCTATAAATACGTTTCTGTTACCTGTATTGGTGAAGCTGCCGCTTTCCCAACCTAGTAAGAGGTTTAACTGGCCACTGGAAATATTATCTCCACTGTGATGGCCGATAAAATAATTCTGAGGGGGTTAGATTAAGATAGCTTTCATAGGAACCGGTACTTATATCTTTGATTCCAAAACCCCCCTTTGAATTTTGTGTTATGATTCTGGTACTGTCTTTTGTTATCTGTTAGTAATCATATAAAGAATTTTTGGTAGATGTACGTCCACTAACAGCAAAACAACAAATTTTTCCTTTATATACTTAGTTAGTGAATTACTTCAGTTCCAACAGGATATACCACAAAAACTGCATTTCCTTCATGGTCCTTTACGACAAATAACGTGTCGGAAGAAGCAGAATATTCCACATTATTACTTAGTTTTGAAGCAGAGCTTGCAAATAATGCATAGGGAACCGAAAGTAGTTGAAAAGTTCCCAGTTCAGCATAGGAGCTGCCACCCGAATCATCGATTTCAATTTTAAAAATTTATCACAGGCTCCAAGGAATTGATTGGAAGTTACCAGAAATAAATGATCCCTCGCCAATATTTAAAGAAACCATTCCTATATCGTTCGTTATAACCGAATGTTCTTCTGAATAAGCTACATCTCCAGTTGGATTTTCATTATGAATAGAGATTTTTATAGATACCTCCTGCCCGGAGATTATTTCTCCGTCAGCATTTCTTATTACTGCCTGATACTTAAATGCATTAGGTACCTGAGAGAAGAGGCCACGAGAATACACCATTAACATGGATATAAGAATTAAAGTTGATTTTGTCATGACCATGAGTTTTATTAATGAATAGCTAATAAGAGTAATTATAATGTGTAAAGTTGATTGATAAACTTTTTTCTTCTTAATAAACTTTTTTGAATAAATAAGTTATAATAAAATTATTGGGAATTCAATTTTTTTTTATGATAGTGAAATAAAATATTCTTAAAAATTAAAACCAATAAATATATTATTCGTAAGTGTAGTATTTAAGCATGATTTTTGTAGTTTAGATATTGTTTTTATAATTAAAATATTTTAGTACTTTTAGGATAACGTTATAGAACGTGTAATAATAAATTAAGAGATGAAGAATATTGCTATTATTATAAGTATTGTAGGTATAAGTTTTAACCTTTTCTCGCAAAATACCGGTGAAGAAAAATGGAAAGAAAATATTATAAAGAATCGTATTCAGACTCAAGTTCAATGGAATCATAAATATGTAAAAGGTAAACCGGTAAAAGAGGGGTATAAAAATTTTACCAAGCGATATGATCATAAAGGTAATGTTATTGAAGAAGTATATTATCAATCAGGTTCCATTGATAAAAAATTGAGTTATAAATATGATAATAATGAAAATAAGGTGGAATATAGTAATTATAAGGGGAATGAAAATAAATTATTGTATAGACAAAATATAACCTACGATAATTCGAATAAAAAAATCCGAGAAGAACGTTATAATGGAACCGATTATCAGATTATAAAGTATAATTATGATGCAAAAGATCGATTAACAAGTATTACCCGCTCTGATATTTTTGGGAATATTGAGCATCAGAGAGATTTCAATTATAAAGGAGATATTTGTACAATCAAAATTATTGATAACGGAAATGAGATTGGTAAAATAATTAACAAATACGATGATCAGGGTAATATTATTGAGAGTACTGAGTATGATATTGATGACAAAGTAAAAGAAAAATACTATTACACTTTTAATGGGAAGTTATTAATTGATAAGACGAAGTATATACTTGGAAACTTTATTTATAAAGAATATTACAGTTATGATAGTAAAGGAAATTTAGTAGAGATTAAGAAAGAGCAACCTAAAGGAAATGTTTTTGTAAGTAATATCTATAAATACGATAAAGAGGGGAACTTAATTGAGGAAGAATGGAATGATGATAATCAAAATGAAAACTCTAGAAAAACATATTTTTATAATGAAAAAGGAATTTTGGAAAAAGTAGAAGTTTATTACGCGCTATATCGTTATAAAATTCAGTATCGCTATGAATACACTTTTTATTAAAATATTGAAAAGTTCTATTAAAAAAAGCCGGAACATTTTATAAAGTTCCGGCTTTTATTTTTTATCAATCGTATTTATTCAAATCAACATTTTTATCTCTTTTACCAGGTAAAACTTCTATGAGTTCCACTTCGAAAATGGTGGAAGTGTAGGGTGGAATAATTCCTGTTGATGAACCTGTTTGTCCAAAACCAATGTTTGATGGGATAATAAACAGGGCTTTTTCGCCTTCGATCATCCGGCCAATAGCTTCTTCCATTCCGGGAATAACCTGCCATTTTCGTCCATATACAAACTGGAATGGAGAGTTACGTCGTTTGGTAGAATCAAAAAATTTGCCATTTAAGAATTTTCCTTCGTAATGCACCGTTACCGTATCGCCAACCCTAACACTGTCGCCGGTTCCTTTAGCCAGTGTTATATGATATAATCCCGACTTCGTAGGTTCTTTATCAATTTGTTCCTGGTCAATAAACTGTCGTAAAATTACTTTCTCATATTCTCCAAAATCTTCGATCCAATGTAAAAAAGCTTCTTTCTCGCGATAATAATCTTCTTCGGTCTGTATTTCAACCACATCAATTTCTACTTTCATAGGATCATCTTTATTTAAAAAACCCGGTAATGAGGTTTCCAGGGTTTTAGTAAAAAAATTGTTGGCTGAGATGATAAACTCTGCTTTTTCTTCTTCGGCAAGCATTAAAAAGCATTCGTCAATAGCTCCTGGGAATTTAGGCTCGCTTACTTGAATCCTTCTCCTCCCTTCGAAAAACAATGAATCATTAATAGTTTTATAGGCAATATCCATGGTTAAATAATCGCCGGGTTGTGCTTTTTCCGAACTTTCGCCAAATTTTAACAATTTATAATATATGCCCGATTTTGTTTTGGAGTAACCGGGGTATTTCGAAAAATAATTGCAGGAAACAATTCCTATAGCGATAATTAAAAGGAAAAGAATTCGTTTTGTCATAATTGTTTATTTATTAATATTCTACTTTTTTTAACATCAAGTATTTCCACATCATAAATGATGGTGGCCCTTGCGGGTATTTTTTTATTATCGCCAATTAATCCGTGAGCTAGATGCGGAGGAATAATAAACCTTGCTTTACTGCCTTCTTTTAGCATCAATATCCCTAGTTCTAATCCAGCTTCTACACCTCCTTTGCCAACGATAAAACTCTTTGATCCTAAACTGTCAGAAGTATAACAAAGGGTTCCGTCCATTAGCCACACACTATAATTTAGCGTAATATAATCGTCTTTTTCAATATTTTTACCATTCCCTTCTCGATAAATCATATACCACAGCCCGGCTTCAGTCATCTTCATATCCCAACCACGGCGCTTAATGTAATTTTTAATCACTTCAACATCTTTTTCAACCAACATTTGATTGATTTTTTGTAGTGATTTTTTCGAATATTGTTGTTTTGTGTTGTTCTTATTACTTTCCTTTTCTTTATTATTACAAGAAAAGAAAATTAAACTAAATATCAAAATTAAGTTACTAATTAATAAACGATTACAAACCATTTTTTAGTGCAGTTTTATATTGTGGCAATAAATCGCGAAATTTCTGCAATGTTTTTTCTAAAGATTCTAAAGAATTCCCTCCAGAGGCATTTTTATGACCTCCACCATTAAAATGCTTTTCGGCAAATTTATTAGTAGGAAAAGCTCCTTTAGATCGAAATGAGATTTTAACATGTTTATCGTTTTCAACAAATATGGCTGAAAAGCGTATGCCTTTAATTGATAGAGGATAATTAACAAACCCCTCGGAATCGCCCGGAGCAAAATTAAATGTTTTTAGCTCTTCTTTGGTTATACTTATAAATGCCGTATGATACTCGGGAAATACTTCCATCTTTTTATACAAGCAATAGCCTAACAGGCGCATTCGGTTGGCAGAATAATTATCGTAAATATTCCAGTAGATTTGATCTTTATTAATTCCCAATCCAATTAATTTTGAAACTACATAGTATGTATATGGTTGCGATGAATTGTAATTAAAAGATCCGGTATCTGTCATAATGCCTGTATATAAGCATTCTGCAATGGTTTTGTCTACTAAATTTTCGTTACCCAATGATTCCATTACATGATAAACTAATTCGGCTGTAGAGCTGTAAATAACATCTGAAATTATTAAATCGGCAAAATTACCAGGTTCAGGATGATGATCAATCAACACTTTTTTGGCTGGGGCATTAATAAGATATTTTTCCAAATCATTTATCCGGCCGGCATCGTTAAAATCGAGTGCAAAAATAACATCTGCTTTAGCAATGGCATTAAGCACGGTACCCGATTGTCTTTTATAAACCAATACTTTATCATTCCCGGGCAACCAATGTAAAAATTTAGGATAATCATTTGGTGATACAATAATAGGATTTTTTCCTTTTTTTACCAGATAATGATAAAATCCCAAAGCGGAACCTATTGCATCACCATCTGGATTATAATGAATTAATATTAAAGGATGTTGAGTTTCTTTAATGATATGTTGTAAAGGTAATATTATATCTTCTGAAATTGGCTTCACTACTCATTTATTTTTTTAATTCTAAAATATCAAAGATAAAATATTCTCATCAGAATTGTAGTTAATCATAAAATAATTTATATCTTAGATTGAATAAAAAAAATTAAAGGTTATGGCTTTAGGATATACTTTTGCAATGATTAAACCCTCGGCATGCCGGAAAAATCATGTTGGCCCTATATTAGCAATGATTAATCAGGCAGGATTTCGTATTTCTGCTATCCGTTCAACTAAATTAACAATAGAAGAAGCTCAGCGGTTTTATGAAGTTCACCGTGGAAAAGATTTTTATGATAGTTTATGTGAATTTATGAGCTCGGGGCCTATTATTGTATTATTACTTCAAAAAGAAAATGCCGTAAAAGATTTTAGAAAACTTATTGGAAATACTAATCCCCAGGTAGCAGAGGAGGGGACTATCCGTAAAATGTTTGCCGAATCGCTACAAAAAAATGCAGTGCATGGAGCCGATTCGGACGAAAATGCTAAAAAAGAAGCCGACTTCTTTTTTAACCAACGAGAACGGTACTGAATTATTTCAAAATAATTTCATCAATAATTGATTCTCCTGCCTGTTCATTTAACGCATCTTTTAAGCCATCGCGTATCATAAACAGCTCGTTTCGTATAACCGATGAGTTTAATATTACAAATAATTTACGATTTTTAATATAAACATCTTTTGTTGAGCGGGCAATGGTTTTTCCTACCATTTCGTACCACGAGCGGATTAATCGTACTTCTTTTAGTTTATTATCTAGTTTTAGGGCTTTAAGATATTCCTGAATCACTTCGTTGAGTTTTTGTGTGTTTTTTTTTCTCAT
>JAXHVS010000028.1:0-4524 GCA_034189025.1 Bacteroidota bacterium | reverse complement strand
CGCCGCTCTTCGCTTCCTTCAAGAATTAAGCTGTTATCCGTGGGTGATATCATTACAATTGGCAATAGGCCAATATGATCGGATAATTTGTGGTATTTTTTCTTATTGCGTTTAAATTGTTTTTTTCGGTTACGCTTTAACCCGCAATAAATTTGCTCATTTTTTTCTTGTCGAAGGTATTTGCCCTGAATCACAAAAAAATCCTGATCGTATTGTATATTCTGGCTATCTACCGGATTGAGATAACTTTTACACATTGATAAATAATAAATTGCATCCAGCAGGTTGGTTTTTCCAACACCATTTTGTCCAATAAAACAATTAATTTTGGACGAAAACTCCAATTCAGTCTGAGTGTAATTTTTAAAATTTATTAATGATAATTCCTGCAAATACATTGTTTAAATTTTATACAAAGATTCGGATTTATCCGTTAATTAAAAAGCAAACAAAGCAATAAATATCAATTTTTATAAACAAAATATTTTAAAAATACACCAAAAGAATTACATTTGCGTTTCAGATATTTTGGCACATAAAATTAATTTTAACAAAATGAGTAAAAAGAAGGTATCAGAAGAAAATCAGTTTGAATCAGTAGAAAATGCGTTAAGCAGAACAGAGCATTATATCGAACAAAACCAAAAAAGCTTAACTATTATTGTATTAGCAATTATTGTAATTGTTGGAGGATATTTGGGTTATCAACGATTTATTGTATCACCCAAAGAAAAAGAAGCCCAATCGCAAATGTGGATGGCAGAACAATATTTTGCCCGCGACTCATTTAATTTAGCTTTACATGGGGATGGAAACTATCTTGGTTTTTTAGATATTGTTGATGAATATAGCATTACAAAATCGGCTAACCTAGCCAATTATTATATTGGTATTAGTTATTTACACCTTGGACAGTATGAACAAGCGATTGAGTATTTAAAAGCATTTGAATCGGACGATAAGATGGTTGCTCCTATTGCTTATGGAGCAATTGGTGATGCTTATATGGAACTTGATAATACATCTGAGGCAATGCAATATTATGAAAAAGCAGTTAATAAATCAGAGAACGAGTTTACCACTCCGATTTATTTAATGAAAGTTGGGTTTGTACATGAACAAAACCAAAATTATGAGAAAGCATTAGAAGCTTATCAAACCATTAAAAATGATTTTCCAGAATCTGCCGAAGGCAGACAGATCGATAAATATATTGCTCGAGTAGAAACCTTAATCAATAAATAAAATATTTTATCTATTTTATCATATAAAAATCCTGAGCAATCAGGATTTTTTTATTTTTGATAAATAAACTAATAACCCAATCATTATGGCAACAAATCTTAAGAACCTTTCCGATTACGACATTAAAACAGCACCCTCTGCTAAGAACATGAAATTTGGTATTGTTACTTCAGAGTGGAATAGTGAGATTACGAATGCTTTATTAAATGGAGCCTATGAAACATTATTAAAACATGGTGCTAAAGAAGAGAATATTTTGAAAAAATATGTTCCCGGCAGCGTTGAACTAACTTTAGGAGCCCAATTTATGGCCGAATATGCCGATTTAGACGCTGTTATTTGCCTGGGATGTGTAATTCAGGGAGAAACCAAACATTTTGACTATGTATGCCAAAGTGTGACACATGGTATTACCGAGCTGAATATGAATTACAATATTCCTTTTATTTTTGGTGTACTTACAACCGATAATCAGCAACAGGCTAAAGACAGGGCAGGAGGGAAGCATGGTAATAAA
Source organism: Bacteroidota bacterium (assembly GCA_034189025.1). Lineage (GTDB taxonomy): Bacteria > Bacteroidota > Bacteroidia > Bacteroidales > UBA12077 > UBA12077. Next base: position 2,762 of record JAXHVS010000028.1, on the reverse strand, counting down.
GGTACCGAAGCTGCTATTACTGCAATTAAAATGGCACAATTACAACTGGAGATGGAAGATTTAGAAAATGAATAAGGTTATATGATTAATCATCTCATTTCTAAAAACATTAGTATACATAGTGTTTGCAGAAGAAATTTTCCTTAATTTTTTTAATGTAAAGATTTGTTATTACAATAAATTTAATACTTTTGCAATCGCATTATAAACAAATTGTTCTTAACAATACAAGCCGATGTAGCTCAGTTGGTCAGAGCAGCTCATTCGTAATGAGCAGGTCAGCGGTTCGAATCCGTCCATCGGCTCAACGTATTGCAATAAATATTGGGGAGATACCAAAGTGGCCAACTGGGGCAGACTGTAAATCTGCTGGCGCACGCCTTCGTAGGTTCGAATCCTGCTCTCCCCACTCTTCCTTTTGCGGGAGTAGCTCAGTTGGTAGAGCATTAGCCTTCCAAGCTAAGGGTCGCTGATTCGAGTTTCCGACGATCATGACAAAAATTGTTATGATATCGGAATGATGACAGCAATTTCGGCTCGTCATCATCCGTCTCCCGCTCAAAATTACAAGATTGGCCAAAACCAATCTTTTTTTGTTTTGATTTATCTAAGAAAAATACCTGATGTAATTTTTTTTAAATGAATCAGCTTACTCGGATTTTTTGATGCGTAAGCGGAAAATAAACCAAATAAAACCTGATAACAGAAAGAAAAAGCAACCATGTAAGGGAGCAATAAATGAAACTTTCAAACCACTCATAATAAGTGAAGGCGAAATATCTCCTGCCACCTCAATAGCCGAAAGTGCTTGGTAGAATCCTAATGTCTGATAGAAAATTGATCCAAGAAACATAAAACTTCCCATAAACAGAATAATGGAATTTTGTTTTTTTAGTTTTTCAATATCCCTATTTTTAGACTTGTAGTTTAAAATTATCCGGATTGATAAAATGATTAGGGCAATCCACATGATCATCATTGGTATCATAAACATGAAACCTCCGGTAAGAAACTGTTCTTTTAATAAACTAAATACTGACATAATTTTATTTGTTTTGGTTAATATTAATCCAATATTATGATTGTATTAGTAAACAAAAAAAATAATTATGCCAAGGTATATTTTTCTTTTCCGTATTACAAATAATCCGGTGCAAACGAATATTATTCATTCAGGGTATTTAAAGGGTTGTTAACATAAATCTTGATTTGTTGAAATGAATAAAAGCAATATTATATTACCTTTGAGTGAATATGAAGGATCAAAAGATATTATTTCGATTTATAAATAAAAGTAGCTGGAAGTGGCATGTTTTATATTGGTTTCTTGCTGCCTGTATTATGTTTTTTTTATTTAGTAACCGTGATTATAATCTTCAAATAAGATTCTCTTTAGTACTATTTTTAATTACAATAAGCTTTTTTATAACCTTGTTTGTTAACAGGTATTTAATTCCTAAATATTTATTTGCAGGGAAATTGTTCATATTTTCGTATTTAATTCTGGTTATTTTTATTGTTACACTTTGGGTGATATCCTTTTCTGTAATTCTTATATTAACCTATAGTATCCTTCAACTACCAAGTATGTTAGTTCCTTCGCGAAACGATATTGTTATTTTAGTCACCGGTAGTTATTTGTTTGTAATTATTGCAGTTGTTATACATTTTATTAAAGAATCATACCGAAGATTGGTTGAAAAAAATGAACTTGCAGAACAAAAAAAGGTAACTGATCTTAAATTCAAAGAGGCCAAACTTAAACTTTTGCAAGCGCAAATACATCCGCATTTTTTATTTAATATGCTAAATAATTTATATGGTTTAGTAAACGAGAGTGTAGACAATTCCAGAGATGTGATTATGAAGCTTTCGGAGCTGTTGGATTATATGTTGTATGAGTGTGATAAACCTAAGGTTCGTTTGAATAAAGAAATTCGTTTTATAAACAACTACATCGAACTTGAGCGTATACGCCACGATGAGCATTTTAATTTATAAACTTCGTTCCCTGATTTAAAAGATGATATTTTAATTGCTCCCTTGATTCTTTTTCCTTTTGTTGAAAATGCATTTAAACATGGATTTCAAGATTCTGGAAATAGTTTTATAAATATACAACTTAGCGTCGATAATAATTCTCTGGAATTTAATGTAGAGAATAGTTTGAATAAGCAAACGGAAGATAAATATTTGAAGCTTGAAGGAAAGGGAATCGGTTTAAAGAATATTAAAGAACGATTAGAATTAATATATAAGAATAAATATCAGCTGGATATTTTTGAGAAGGAAAATACATTTGTAGTAAAACTGGAAATCAAACTGGATTAAAATGAAAACTCAATCACGATATAAATGTGTAATTATAGATGATGAACCCATTGCCATACGTGTTATACAGGAACATCTCGGAAAGTTTGAAAGCTTTGATTGCCTGGGTAGCTTTACAAAAGCAATTGATGCCATTGCTTTGCTAAATAATGAATCGATTGACTTACTGTTTATTGATATCAATATGCCGGGCATTTCGGGAATAGAATTTTTAAAAAGTTTAGCACATCCGCCAAAAGTTATTTTCACTACTGCTTACCGCAATTTTGCTGCAGATGCTTTCGATCTGGATGCCCTGGATTATTTATTGAAACCTATTTCTTTTGAGCGTTTTCTTAAAGCCATTAATAAATTTTTATCTGTTCAACAAACTGCAAATTCGAAAGAGGATAATGTTAACCATAATAAAGATTACATCATTTTAAAGGCAG
>JAXHVS010000027.1:0-35035 GCA_034189025.1 Bacteroidota bacterium | reverse complement strand
AATCTTGTTTTCTATAGATAAAAGTAAATGAACATCGGTTTTTCCTAAGATCATCAACCGTTCCATGATTCGGTTAAAAATGGCAGAATCTTTTCTAAACCCGATGGAAACAAGTAAGTCTTTCGTTTTATTTTTTAATGTGATTAATTCAGCCTGGTCAGCTTTTTTATCAGGCATTTCTTCTTTATCGTAGTTTAACATGGAGAGCGTGTAGGCATAAATCATTACCGATTGAGCCAGATTTAATGAAGGGTAAGTAGTTTTCATCGAAATGGTGGTGACAATATCACAAAGTTTTAGTTCTTCGTTTGTTAACCCACTTTCTTCACGCCCAAAAACAATCGCAATACTTTGTATACTATTTGTTTTAGCTTCAATTAATGAATTGATTTTATTTATCGGGTAATAATCTTCGTTTACCCTGCGTTTTTTCGCCGATGTTCCAATAATCCAGTCAATATTTTTTACTGCTTCTTTTAAGGATGAAAAGGTCTTAGCCTTTTCCAGGATTTCCTGCGAAGCATGTGCAACCCATCCGGCTTTTTCATCTAAATGTGCTTTGGTATTCACTAACCTTAACGATGAAAACCCCATCGTTTTTATGGCTCGTGCAGCTGCCCCGACATTTTCGGGCACTGCCGGTTCTACAAGGATAAAATGTATTTGCATAATATTATTAAAATCTCACTTCGACATTTCGATAATTATCGGGACAGTGTTACATTAAAATTTTGTCATATTGAGCCTGCCTAGCGGCAGTCAGGTTTGTCGAAATAGACAAAATTTATTCGTTTAATCTTAACTGATAATTTATTCCCTCATTAATAAAATGGTTAAAAGGATAAAGCGCTTTAAAAGTCTCCCTGATTTCATGGGCAAAATTCTCTGAAGTAACCAAATCTTCGTGAACTTTTTTTATTACCGTATAATGTTTGTACTTAAGCAAATCAATATCCTTAAAATCTTTTGGAAATCCTTTAGGGGCTGTTTTTAGCATTTTGTCACTGATTATTTTGCCAAAATGTTTTTTAAAATTCTTGTGATGAATGATTTGTTTAAATTCTTCCGTATTTTCAAAAATTTCTGTTCTAACTGCTTTTAACCGGTCTGGTGGCGGCATATAAATTCCTCCGGCGAGCAAACAATCATCAGGTTCGAGGTGAATATAATAACCTGCTAAACCCGAATTTCTTCCTCCTGGTGCTATAAAAGCACCAAAGTTGTTTTTATAAGGCGACTTATCTTTCGAAAAACGAATGTCTCTGTTTATCCTAAAGATACACTGTTTGGGTTCAATAGTTTTTACAGAGTTATCAAATTGAGTAATATCTAAAATGGTTTGTGCAATGAGCTGTTCAAACTGTTTGCGTAAAATCTGATAAACAGGTTTATGCTCATAAAACCATTCTTTGTGGTTGTTTTGTCTTAATTCACGTAAAAAAGGAAACAGGTTTTTACTTATCATTCCTGGTCGTTATCATCTTTTTGTTCCATGTACGAATCAATATACCGTTCTTTTTTATCAGGGAAAATATCATCAATAGTAATCAAAATACCCGATTCTTCTACATTTCCAAACGCCTTATTAATCGTTGTTCCAAAAAATTTCATGGTAGGCGAAAGATTCATGTAAGCATTTATAAGGGGTGGTATATTTAAATCAAATTCCCGTATTTTTTTCTGTAGGATACGGTAATTTTCTTTATAGCTTTTTCCACTAAATATTTGTTTCATTTTTTGTTCATCCATATTTAGTGGAATCGGATTTTTTGCTTCTACCATATTTTTATCGTCAGGAAATTGGGTTTGAAGAAAATATAGAATCATATTCCTTGCCTCGGTATTAAAGTGCGGATACATTGTTACTTTGCCAAAAAAATGTTTTGTTTGAGGATTTTTAACCACTAAAGCACCCAGTCCATCCCAAAGGTTATCCAGCGCAAACAACCCTTTTCGGCTTGCCGACTTTGATTGAAATTTAGGCTGAATGAATGACCTTCCTAATTCAATCATGTAGGGTAGATACGTTTTACTAAATTCATCGGAAAATGTAAAAAGCTTTGAGGTGGCTAAATTGTCAGGATCGCTTTCGTTACTACAAATATGGAAACGATAACCTCCCAATATTTCTTTTTCTTCAGGGTCCCAGCTTATTAGTTGTTCATATGGCTCATCCTGGGTGTCAAATTTATCGATATCCATTTCTTTGCCTGTACCACCTCCGGCATTGCGAAATGTTAACTCGCGTAATCGCCCTATTTCGCGCATAATGTTGGGCGAGTTATGGTGATTAATGATGTACAATTGATTTCCACCATTATTGGTGTCGCGTAAAAATCTATCGGGGGTTAATTCTTTTTCTATCAGTTTTCTATCTATGGGAGCAGTTACTTCTTTCATTTCCTGTTAAAATTTTGGAATTCAAATTTACGAATAATTTTATAACCTTATTTTATTGGAATGGTTCAATTTCTCCTTTAGGCAACCGGTAAACATAATTTTTAATATCCTGAGCCCATTGCTTGGGAGGTTTTGATTTGTCAAATTTTTGATAGGGAATAGGTTTTCCAAAGGTTAAGTTAATCACTTTATTACGCTGCTTAAAAAGTTCATTCACAAGATAAAACATCTCAATATTGGCTTTTATACCCAGATTTTTCCGGATATTGGCAAGATTATAAAAAAAGTTTGAATTTCGCCCGTCAATATGTACGGGAACAATATCTCTTTTATGCTGAACTGCTTTGGCTACAAAACTTTTTTTCCATTCCAGGTCAATTATTTTCCCGTTTATTTTACGTGAGCACAGCCCGGCCGGGAAATTTAATACCTGAGCATCCGATTCATAGGTTTTCTCAATTTTTTTGACATATTCCAGCGATTGCCTTCCATGTTTATTTACCGGGATAAATATGGGGTCCAGGTTTTTAAGGTTCATTAAAATGTCGTTGACTAAAAATTTTATATCCGGATGATATTTACCTACCACATGGGCAAATACTATCCCGTCGAATCCACCCAATGGGTGATTGGCAACAAAAATGTATCTTCCTTTTTTAGGGATGTTTTCTTCGCCTTTGATATTGATTTTGATATTAAATTCATCAATTGCTGTTTGCACAAAATCCAAACCCATCTTACCATCAAAAACAGGAATTAAATCATTAATATCTTTTTGGTGAATCACTTTTTCCAAATAGCGATACAAAAAGCCGGGAATAAGTTTAGCCAGTTTTGGATTCTTATCCCTAAATATTTCCCTTACGCTAATTTCTTCCATTATACAGAAATGATAAATTAGTTTCTATCTTCAAAATTAAAACAAAAATTTGTACTATAACCCAATTGATTTAAGAAATGCATTTTCATTGGGTTCTCGTCCCAGAAAATCTTTAACAATTTCCATCTCGTCGATAGTTGAACCACGTTCCAAAACAGTTTTTCTGAGCTTTAACCCAGTGGCTTTATCCATTATTCCGTTAGCAAGAAAAATCGAAAACATGTCTTCGGCAAAAACCAGTGCCCATAAGTAGCTGTAGTAACCGGCGGCATAACCGTTGAGGTGCCCGAATCCGGCTTCGAAATGGGTGTTTTCCTGGTATTTATATAAGGTTATTTTATTTTGCAGCTCTTTTACCAGCTCTGTAGTGGATTGATTTCCATTCGGATTGTACTTATCGTGGAAAGTAAAATCAAGGGTGCCGTAAAAAATTTGTTGCAATACATGTAGTCCGGAACCTGCGTTTTTAGCTGCAATCATCTTGTCATGTAATGATTTTGGCAAAATTTCTCCCGTTTTGTAATGTTTGTCAAATTGTTTCAATGCATCATACTCCCATGCCCAATGCTCAAATATTTGTGAGGGCATCTCTACAAAGTCACGGGCTACATTGGCCCCTGCCTGTGCAGATAGTTCCGCTTTGGTTAATAAATCGTGCATTAAGTGGCCAAATTCATGAAATAATGTTTCTACATCGCTATGTAGCATTAATGCAGGTTTATCTTTTGTTGGCTTAGGAAAATTACATACCAGGCTGGCCGTAGGGATTTGATATCCATCTTCTATTCTCTTTCCCGGAATAATTCCGAAAAGGGCAGCGTGGTTATATTTATCAGGCCGTGGAAATAAATCAAGATAAAACCGGGCGATTAAACTTCCCTGCTCCAATACTTCAAAAAACCTTACATCATCATGCCAAACCGAAGGGTTTTCAACTTCCTTAAAATCAACATTGTACAGATGCCCTGCAATGCTAAATAATCCTTTAATTACCTGGTTTAAATCAAAATATTCTTTTAGTTTTTGATGGTCGAGTTTATATTTTTCTTTCAGTAAAATATTGTTATAAAAAGCAGATTCCCATGATTCAATCGTTTGTATGGCCTTATCTTTTTTATGTTTTCTTTTTACTTCAAGCAATTCCTGGTAATCCTTTTTAGCTTTCTCCGTAACTTTTTCTTTCAATCGGTTTTCAAAATCCCAAACATTTTTTGGATTTTTGGCCATCCGGTTTTCGGTTCTGTATTCAGCATAGGTTTTATAACCCAGCAGATGAGCCATTTTTTCACGTTCAATTAAAATTTGTTTAAGCACATCCAGATTTTTATCGGCCGCAATATTCTTATATTTTTCAGCCAGCTTTTTACGGGCTTCGTCCGATTTTGAATATTTCATAAAGGGAACATACGATGGATAAGCTAAACCAATTTTATAGGTTCCTTCATCCTGCCGGTGCTCCTCTTTATAATCATCGGGCAAACCGTCTATCTCTTTTTCTGTAACGATTAAAAAGTCTTTATGCGAGCTGATATTGGAATCGAACTGAATGCCTAAGTCGGATAATTTATCTTGTATCTTTTTTAGCTGATTTCTTTTTTCTTTGGGTAAAGCAAATCCATTACGTTCAAACTCTTCGATGGTATCTTTCAAATATTTTTTTTGCGCTCCCTGCAGCTTTTTTGCTTCCTTTGTTTTGGCATAGTCCTTTACCGCTTTGTATAAAGGCTCGCTTAAAGCAATTTCGTTAAAAAACTTTTCCAGTACAGCGGTTTGTTTCAAACATTCATCCCTTATATCCTTATCGGGATGAACAAATGCCAGCAACGATTCTAATTCGTATATTTTGGTTAGCTCATTGTATAAATTATCCAGCGCAAGGAGCGTATTACTGAAAGTTCTTGAGTCATCGTTAATGCTATAAATCGTATGTAACTGATTGTTGGCTTTTTCAATCCCTCTTTCAACAGCTTCAGCAATATGATTGCTTTGGATACTTTTAAAATCAATAGTTTCGTTTGATTTGTGTAGTATTGGATTTTTTATCATGATAAAGAAATTTAATCGAAAATGTTGTGGCAAAAATAACAAACCCGATAGTAAAATGTTTAATTTTTGTAACTTTATCAAAAGTAAAGTTGTTATTATTACTTATTTTTAAAATTTTAAACTTCATGTTTCTGAAAAAGCCTATCCAAAAGCTAAATAATTCGTTAAAGCTTTCGAAGATGAAATACTTTTCCGACCAGAAAGGGATTATTAACCGTTATATCAGAGAGAAAGACGGATGGGATGAACATAATACCCATTGTAAAAAATTTATTTTAAAATCAGCAGAAAGCAAAGTTAAAGGTAAGGCTGTGATTTTAGGCAGTGGATGGTTGCTGGACGTCCCTGTAGAAGAGTTGTCCAGACAATTTAAAGAAGTTGTTTTAATTGATATCAATCATCCGCCTCAGGTATTAAAAAAAATAGAGCAATATGAAAATGTACAGGTAAAAAAAGCGGACATTACCGGCGGTTTAATCGATTATGTTTTTAATACAATAAAAACCGACAAAAAAGAAAAAACGAAAACGTTGCTGACAGCTGGCGAGTTGTTTTCTTATTCACTCCCTCCTTCAGCCGATTTTGTGGTTTCACTCAATGTGATGACCCAGTTAAATATTTTGCTTACCGATTATATGAAATCTTCCAAATTATATACCGAAGGGGAATTACACCAGTTTGCCATACAGCTACAGGAGTCGCATGCAAATATTTTGCCCAAAGAAAAAAGTTGCTTGATAACAGAATATGAAGAAGAGCTTTACGATAACGATGGACAATTGATTGGCGTAAATCCGTTAATCTTTGTAGATTTGCCCAAAAGCAAACTGGCTGAAACGAAATGGAAATGGAAGTTTGATTCGGCGATGACTTATAGAGAAGATGCAAAAACCTGGTTTAATGTTGTTGGCATAGATTTCTAAATGTTGGGATAAGATGAAAAATTATCGCGAAATGGTTGTTACTGACCTTGATGGTACTTTACTCAATAACCTTGCAGAGGTTAGTTTGCAGGATATGAAAACCCTTTACCGGCTGGGCGAAAAAGGAATTGTACGGGTTATTGCTACCGGAAGAAACTTTTTTTCGCTGTCAAAAGTTATTAAAGAGAAGTTTCCTATCGATTATCTTATCTTTTCTTCGGGTGCAGGTGTTTACGACTGGAAGGAGAAAAAACTCATGCATTCACAGTATCTGCCTGATTATGAAGTAAAACAAATAGCTCAAATATTAATTAACCATTCGGTTGATTTTATGATACATGAGGTGATTCCTGAAAATCATAAATTTGTTTACCACTTTTCCGGGAATCATAATCCCGATTTTGAACGTAGGTTAGTATTGTATAAAGATTTTGCACAACCACTTAATCCAAAAACCGAAACCTATAAAAATGCTTGCCAGATAATAGCTGTATTTCCAAACGATGTATCTCTTTTTGAGCAGATAAAGCAAAAATTCGATGATATAAAAATTATTCGTACCACATCACCGCTGGATGGAGATTCTATCTGGATGGAAATTTTTCCTAATACTGTTTCAAAAGGCCATGGTGTGGAATGGTTGTGTAAGTACTTAAAAATTAATCCACAAAATACAATGAGTGTGGGCAATGATTTTAATGATATTGATATGTTGGAATATACCCGTGAAAAATATATCGTATCTAATGGGCCTGATGAATTAAAAGCTGTTTTTCCGGTATGTAAGAGCAACTGTGAAAACGGCTTTACGGATGCGGTAAGCCGTCATTTTACTTTGCCTTTTTAAAGTATTATTATGCTTAAAAGTACGCCAAGCCGCTTCAAGCGGCTCGGCGGATGAGTTTAAAATATCATTGATAAAAAGCCTTTATTCCGGGGTAGTTTAATTTTTCACGGGCTACATCTTGCGAAAAGATGTAATATTTTACTTCAGCAATGGTACATACTTCATCCTTATCGTTAAGCAACTCGGCATAAATTGTGGCAATTTTTTTTGTTGTTTCCTGCAATTTTCCACGAATAGTTATTGGTTTTTCGCTGGTATGCACCGCTTTTTTAAATTTCACATCAATATTAGCCGTTAAACCTGCGGTTTCCATTTTAACATTAATCACCCAGGCTGCAATTTCATCCAGCATGGTGGTTTGTATTCCGCCGTGTAAAATATTGCCATACCCGTGAAACTGAGGTTTTGGTTTCCAGTGAGATATAATCCATTCGCCATCTTCGTAAAAATTTAATTGCAATCCTTGTTCATTGTTGGGCGAACACCCAAAACAGTTATATCCGGGTATTTTGCTATAGGGATTAGTAATTTTTTTCATTTTTTAAAATCGGTTTTAAGTATTTATATTTTTGCGCCATTCTTCGTCAGGCTCAGGATGACAATATAATGAAACTATCGAAGTGTGCCCTTTAAAAATATTCAAAAGAACGCCCGGTAATCGATTCTACCGGTATTTTAATAACCAAAATATTGTTTACGGCTGGTTTGGAATATTCAAACTCGCGGTCGGAGAAATTTTTCATCAGGATATTTAGTCCTTTCATCTTTTCTTCGTAATCTTCAACAAACAGTGCGTGTCCGTGCACAAGTACTCCGCGATAAGCATATCGCCATGAGCAGGCTACATGTTCGTGACGGGCAAATATTTTATGGTCGGTATCAAACTCAAGGCATACTTTGTTATTTCGTTTTAGAATATCAACTTTTTTTCCTTCTTTGGCACAATGCAGCCAGACGGTTTGGTCTTCGTACCCAAAATTCATCGCTAACACATAAGGGCTGTTTCCATCAACCATACCCACCCGGCAAACTTTACATTTTTTTATGACGGCCTCAAGCTCGTCCATTCCTACAATGTCCTGTATTGCTTTATCTCTTTTTACCATAATTTCTGTTTTTTACGTTACTTTGAGAAATAAAGATAAAAGAAAATTCGTTTTTAATCACCATCAATATTTAAAAATTATAAGCAAAACATGGATTAGTTTTTATTCCGCTATATTTGTATTGTTGCTTTCGGTGAAATTCTTCAACCCTAATATCGACGCATTTAACCCGCTAGATTATATTTCAGGAGTAAGAGAATACCGGAAAATAGGGAATAAAGTTGGAGATGCTTACTGTATTGGGAAAGAATTGTTTTAATATTTAGCCTACATTGTTTATCTGTTAGTAAACAATCTCAGGGCTTTACGGTTATAATTAAACGATATTCTTTAATTTGATTATAAAGGATTTATTCAATATCTTTATCATTCATTAAAAAATTAAAATCATGAAAAATATAATATTATCATTTCTTGCATTTAGTTTTACCCTAATGATGGGGAATGCACAAGATTTACAAACCGATGTTTTTCAAACCGATAAAGCCGAATTAAAAATTCAGTTTGTTAAACATGGTTCCATTTTCTTTGAATATAACGGGAAAGTGATTCATGTTGACCCGGTTTCACGGATGGGCGATTATGAAAATTATCCTAAAGCAGATTTAATCTTGATAACTCATCATCATGGCGACCATCTGGATCAGAATGCGATTGAATTGCTGAAAAAAGAGAATACAAAAATTGTGCTTACCCAGAAATGTAAGGAGATGAGCGAGTATCTTACCGATGTTATTGTAATGCAAAATGGAGATATTTTAAATATTAATGAGCTGGAAATTTCCGCTGTTCCTGCATACAATATAAAACATAAACGGGAAAACGGAGACCCGTACCATATTAAGGGAGAAGGTAACGGGTATGTTATCCAGTTTGACAACAAGAAAGTATATGTAGCCGGCGATACTGAAAACATCCCGGAGATGAATGACCTGTCAAACATAGACATTGCATTCTTACCAATGAATCTCCCTTATACTATGACACCAGAAATGGTAGCCGATGCTGCCAGAATGTTTAAACCACAAATTCTTTATCCATACCACTATGGAGATACCGATACATCAAAGTTGGTTGAATTATTGAAAGATGAAGATATCGAGGTGAGAGTTAAAAAAATGTAAGTTTTAATTCTAGCCAATGAATATTTGATGATAACTTTTTTGTTATTATAAATTATAATTTTTGGAATTGCACCTCGTATAATTGAGGCCATCTTTTGCCTGTAATGAATATTCTGTCTTTATCTTTATCATATGCAATACCATTAAGGACATTGTCTATTTCTCCATGATATCCATCAGGGATAACTTTTCGGCAATCAATTTTTTTTACAACCTTCCCAGTTTCCGGGTCAAATGCAATAATTTCTTCTTTTTGATAAACATTAGCATAAACTAATCCATTAATATATTCTAACTCATTTAAGTTACGAGCAGCTCCTTCGTGGTCGTAGACTTCAATTCTGCCAATTTCGGTAAAATATTCGGGTTCCAGGAAATAAATGGTTTGTGTACCGTCGCTCATAATCAGTTTTTTCCCATCGGTTGTAATTCCCCATCCCTGGGTTGGATATTGCAAAGTGTTAACCAGTGTAAAACTTTCTTTATCATAAACAAACCCTGTTTGCGAAGTCCAGGTTAGCTGGATGATTTTATCGCCGAAAGCTGTAATTCCTTCGCCAAAATATTTAGCCGGAAGGCTTAAACTTTGTATCAGTTCACCTGTTTCGAGTACCACTTTTCGTAACGATGATTCTCCTTTTTGGCCGGTTCCTTCATATAAAATCCCGTTATCATAAAAAAGTCCCTGGGTGTAGGCTTTGGTGTCGTGTGGGTAAGTATTTACAATCCGGCATTCATATAATTCAGGTTTGATGTCTGATTTAAATCGCAACTTAAGACTATAGGTGTCAATTTTTTTGCCACCGGCAAAAGCAGATATATGAAACGTATTATTACCTGTTTTCAGATTTTGGGTTTTCCAGGAATAATCTAAATTCTCATTTAATAAAGTGGCTTGAGTGTTTTCTGTTTGAATTGTAACTGAGTCAATATTTTGCTCGATATCTTTTAAAGCGATATTAACCTTTACAATCTCTCCCAGTGTAAATAACTCGCCTGCCCTGGGCGATTTTACTTCAATTACAGATACCCTTTTTGTAACCTCATTGGTTTTAATTTCTTTTTTCTTCTGTTGTTGTTTTTCGTTTTTACAAGCATTAGTAAGCAGAAATAAGATTGTTATTATGCTGTATGTTAGTATTCTTCTCATCTTTGGGAAGGGTTTTGAATTATAGGTAGTTATCTTGCAAGTGTACGTTTTAATTTTTGCCAGAATGAACGTTTTGATACAGGGATTTTCTCCATTTGTTTATTGATGTCATCATTAAAAAGTTCAGGATTTAGCATCTGCCAAACAGCGCTCCATCCGGGAAAACCGCCAAGATTCCTGTCGTCAATATAAATATCGGTATTAATTTTTCGGCTGATAGAATCGTCAAAAATTTCTTCGGGATAATTTTTATTAATAGCATAGAATTCAACACCATTTTTTTTGCAAAACTCAACAGCTTCATCGAGTTCTTTTCCTGCTCTGAATGTCCACAAAATCAGAAAAACGCCTTTATCCTGCAATGCTTTGAGTGTTTCGAAAGCAAAAAGTTTGGGTTTTCCTATTTCGGGGTATTCGTGGTCGACAATTGTTCCGTCAAAATCTACTGCAATTTTCATAAAAATGTTTTTAGTCCAACGACAAAAATAGTGAATATTTTTGGGCAAAAGAATTTTACTCCGCTTTTCTGTTAAAAGAGTATCGCAAGCTAAAAATATTTGAGTATAATGCAATCGATTGATCGCCAATATCAGTTAATGCATAATCAATACTTAATCCGTAGATATTTATTCCAATTCCGAAGTTGGGCTGTAAGGTTAATGATTTTGAGTAGTCGAAATTTTCGATTCGCTGAAAATTACCCAACCCAAAGCGTACGAATACCAGTTTACGATAATCAATTTCTATTCCCAGGTGGGGGTCGATGCTAATGGGGTCGCCTTCAATAAGAACGTGTCGTTGTCCATCGAAAGTAAAGTCGGCATCAAGTTCAACCATTGCATTAAAATCATTGTATATAATAAAATCTCGGGAAACACCCAGCAATAATTTGGGTAAGGTTATTTCCAGCGCATTGTCGGGTGCAAAGTTAAAAACACTATCCTGGACTTCGACCAATAGCTCATCTTCGTTAAATTTCCATGCATTAAAGGTAGATGTAATATCGCGGGCTAATGCACCAAACCTCCATTTGTTTTTTTTATATTGAATGCCTGCGTCGAGGCCAAAACCCCATGCACTGGCAAATTTTCCAATGTTTCGGTAAATTACTTTTACACTTGCACCATAAGATAATTCAGGGATTTGTGATTTTCGTGCATAAGAAATTATAAATGCATAATCGGCTGCCGAAAATTTTGAAATACGTCCGTAATCCACATTTCCGTCCTTATCAATTAAATCGGTGGTATTGGGAATATCATCTACGCCAAAACGAATAAATGTTGCTCCAATCCAGCTGTTTGTATCCAAATCCATTGCTGCTCCGGCATAATCGTATTTTGCTATTCCGGCAAAATATTCAGCATGCATCAGGCTGGCATCAATACTATTCTCAATAGAAGTTAGCCCTGCAGGATTCCAGTAACCTGAAGTAACATCATTTACATTAGCTACTGTTGCATTGGCTAAGCCTAACGAACGGGCACCTACTCCAATAGATAAAAATTCATTGGAATATTTAGCTGTTTGGCCTAATAGTGGCATTGAAAACAACAGCAATAAAAAAAAAGTTAGATATCTTTTTAGCATCTGTGTAAAAATAATTACTCTTCTTGTAAAATAAGTAAAAATCAAAATCTTATTTTAATCCTTTAGGGCAGAACTATAATTTTTAACTTATTTTTGTATAAAAAATTGTACGAATATAATTAAATATTACTTATGCGTTTTTCTATCAAAAAAAGATATATTCCGAATTTTATCACATCTTTAAACCTGTTTTCTGGTTGTTTGTCTATAGTGCTTGCTTTCGAAGGTTTTTTATTACTGGCAGTTTATATGATTTTTTTATCGGCAATTTTTGATTTTTTGGATGGAATGACTGCACGATTGTTAAATGTTTATTCTGAAATAGGGAAACAACTCGATTCGTTAGCCGATGTGGTTAGCTTTGGCGTAGCTCCATCGGTTATTGTGTTTTTTTTAATGAAAGGCGCACTCTATAATACATATTATACTCCTCCCTTGGCTGAATTACCGGTAGTTGATATTTTATTTTTGATTTCGCCTTTTTTAATTGCCGTTTTTTCTGGTTTAAGACTGGCAAAATTTAATGTTGATGAAAGGCAGAATGAGTCATTTATTGGACTTCCTACTCCTGCTAATGCACTATTTTTTGTTTCGCTTTATATCATTTCTTTGGTTAATGATCATTACCTTGTTCAGTATTTAATCCAAAACAAATTGATACTTTTAGCTTTAATTATTATTTTTTCATTGCTTTTAGTTGCTGAATTTCCAATGTTTTCGTTAAAGTTTAAGAACCTAGGATTAAGAGGAAATAAAATTCGGTTTATTTTTATTGGATTATCTGTTGTTTTATTAATATTATTGCAATCAATTGCTGTACCTGTTATTATTATATTATATATTTTATTATCAGCAATTAATAATTGGATTTATAACCTAGATTAATATATAAAACAATGAAATTTTTAGCAGAAATAAATGTAATGCCTTTAAAAGCATTATTAGATCCTCAGGGCAAGGCTGTAACCCATAGTATGAAAAATATAGGTTTTAATGAAGTGTCGAATGTAAGAATTGGCAAACATATCACCCTTGAAATTGAAGCCAAAAGTAAAGAAATTGCGATGGAAAGAGTAAATGAAGCTTGCAACAAGATTCTTTCCAATCCGGTTATGGAAGGATTTGATTATACGCTTAAAGAAATTAAATAGCGATTACTAAATTTTATTTTTTCTCGAGGCTGCAATTTTATTCATTACTTCAGTTTGTTTTTGGATTGATTCTTTATGAACCAACTGAAGTAATTTTTTAATAAATTCTTCGGATAATCCCAGTTTTTTACCCTGCTTTAGCCGTGTATTAATAATTTTTTCCCATCGTCGTAGCTGGAGTATGGTTACTTCGTTTTTGCTTTTGTATTTCCCAATTTCTTCAACAATACCCATTCGTTGAGAGAGCAACTCCAACATTTGTTGATCGATGGAATCGATCTTATCACGCAAACTTTCTAACACAGAGAGGAAATCATTATTTTTTACCGATATTGACCTGAAGATTAGTTTATCCAGCAAATCATTCAACTGCTTAGGCGTTAATTGTTGATTCTTATCACTTAATGCATCCGATGGATTAATATGCGTTTCTATCATCAATCCATTCATATTTAAATCCATGGCTTTTTGCGCTATTTCAGGAATATACTCTGTATTACCTGAAATATGGCTGGGATCGCAAATAATGGGAAGGCTGTGACACATACTTTTCAGTTCAATAGGTATTTCCCATTTGGGAATATTTCTTAGCGTTGTAGCTTCGAACGGATAAAACCCACGATGAATAGCAGCCAGCTTATGAATCCCTGCTTTGTAAAAACGTTCCAGGGCTCCTATCCATAATTGAATATCCGGGTTTATCGGATTTTTAACCATTACCGGTTTGTCATGGCCTTTTAAACTATCAGCCAGCTCCTGAACCGAAAAAGGGTTAGATGTAGTTCTGGCGCCAATCCATAAGATATCAATATCATATTTAACTGCCAGTTCAACATGCTCCGGATTAGCTACCTCTACAGTAGTTAGAAGGCCTGTTTCTTTTTTAACCTTTTGAAGCCATTGAAGGCCCAACTCGCCAACACCTTCGAAATTTCCGGGGCGTGTTCGTGGTTTCCATATGCCCGAACGGAATACTTGTACTTTGTTTTGTTTAGCAATGGCAAGTGCTGTTTGCAAAACCTGCTCTTCGTTCTCGGCACTGCAAGGGCCTGCAATGAGTAAGGGTGAATTTTTAAGCCAGGGATACCATTGTCGAATCGGTATGATATTTTTAAGTTTTGTCATTTTTATCGGTTAGTACGATAAATGGAACGATTGATATCTGTTTTAAGTTTATACCGATTATTCATTTTTAGCCAGCTGTTCATCAAATTTTTTTACTGCCCAAACTGAAAGTTTGTAGCTAACCCAAATAAGTACCGGCCAACTGATAAGCCAAAGAATTTCTGTTAAATATGTCATAAATTTTGCAATTTAGAATTAATAAACATGGATATCCTCATCCATTTCTTCTTTATCAATTTTTTTGTTATTAATTGATTTCCAGGCATACCATATATACGCAGCAACAAATGGTACCATTAGCGAAACGTAACTCATCACAGTTAAAGTGTATTTGCTTGATGAGGCATTTTCAATGGTTAATGAGCTTTGTAAATCAAATGTTGAAGGATAAAAGGCGGTATGGTTAAATCCGGCAACCAGAAACAATGAAAAAACGGTTAATATTGTGCCGGGCCCGGCAAACCATATCCCGTTGGAGCATGTTTTTTGAATTGATTTTCCTATACCAAATAAAACCAATAATACACCTGCAATAAAAAGGATTGCTACAACAGGCATTTGTATAAAATTATGCAGGTGTTTATTAGGCTCCATAAATACTTCTTTCGTTTCCGGATGATACGCAAATCCATCAATAAACAGCAGCCATATAACAAAAGTCAAAAAGAAAAATACAAAAAGTATTGCATTGTATACTAACTTCTTTTTTGCGCGTGAGATCATACCCTCCTCATCAATATTATTCATAAAATAGAGTATTCCTAGTGTTCTGGCTAGAAAAAATATAGCAAAACCAAGGGAAAGGTTATGTGGGTTTAATGCCAGTTCTAATCCCCGGGCTGAACCTTCCCAGAATGATGAGTTCATATCATTGACATAAAATTCCGAGCCGGTAAAAAACGTTGCTACTGCTGTTCCGAGCAGAATACTTCCCAGTGCACCATTAATAAAAAGGAACACTTCATAGGTTCTTGCTCCTAAAAAATTATTTGGTTTAGATCTGTATTCGTATGAAATAGCCTGAATAATAAAGGCAAACAGGATAAGCATCCATACCCAGTAAGCGCCACCGAAGCTGGTGGCATAAAATAAAGGGAATGATGCAAAAAAAGCACCTCCGAATGTTACCAACGTAGTAAATGTAAATTCCCATTTTCGGCCTAAAGAGTTAACCAGCATGCGGCGTTCGATATCTGTTTTGCCTAAAGAATAGATTAGTGTTTGACCGCCCTGAACAAAAAGTAGGAATACAAGCGTTGCGCCAAGTAGTGAGATAATTACCCACCAGTATTGTTGTAATGCAAAATGTGATAATGTTTCAAACATTTTAATGTCCTCCTTCTTTAGGTCCTATTTTTATTTGTTTAGTCATAATTTTTATTTCTGCAATAAGCAGTGCCGTAAAGATAAACGCAAACAGCCAGAAGGTAATTTGTACGGTACTGGCATCAATATTTGATACGGCAGCAACGGTAGGCAATAAATCCTGAATCGTCCATGGCTGCCGGCCTACTTCGGCTACAATCCATCCCGACATACTGGCAATGTAGGCTAAGGGGATGGTAAATATTGCTAATCGTAAAAGCCATTTTTTGGTTTCCAGCTTATTCTTATAAATCAAGTAAAGAACAACCATAAATAACAGCACAAAATAAAATCCTAAAGCAACCATAATGTGGAAACTGTAGAAGGTTAACGGGACATTTGGTATGATACTTTTGGGGTCGTTTAAAAATCCATATCCAAAGTACTGGAAATTTTCTCTAAAAATTTTTAACGATTGTTCTTTAATGGTATCATTCCCATTTTCTTTGGCCTCTTTATATTCGGCAAGAGCATTGATAGCAATCTTCCCTTTTTTTATTTTTTCTGTAGCTGAAATAGCTATCCGGGTTTCTCCATTTTCATCGGTTATCGAATAACCACCTTCAATCAAATTTTTTACTCCCGGCACAAAAGCATTGAAATCCCGGTAGCCTAAAAATGAAAGTAATTTTGGAATTTCAATCTTAAATACATAATCATCCTTATTATCGCCGTATTCTTTGCCTGGTGTAAGCATTCCAATAATAATTAGTCCAGCTCCTTCAGAACCCTCATATAATCCTTCCATGGCAGCCAGTTTCATGGGTTGTTTTTGCGCCACCTGGTAGGCCGAGCCGTCGCCGGTATAAATGAGGAATAAGCTGCTTATTAAACCAAATACTCCGGCAATAATCATACTGCGTTTAGCCATTAATTGCTCACGCCCTTTTAGTAAAAACCAGGCACTAACTCCAATAACAAAAATTGATGCTAGTACAAATCCGGAAGTTATGGTATGTAAAAATTTATTTACAGCGACCGGTGACAAGAAAACATCCCAAAAATTTAGCATTTCATTTCTTGCCGTATCGGGATTAAAATGCATTCCTACAGGATGTTGCATCCAACCGTTGGCTACTAAAATCCACAAAGCCGATAGATTGGCTCCAATGGCTACTAACCATGTAGATACCAGGTGAAATTTTTTACTTACTTTATTCCATCCAAAAAACATTACGGCAATAAAAGTAGATTCAAGAAAAAAGGCCATAATTCCTTCAATAGCTAATGGAGCACCAAAAATATCGCCCACAAACCAGGAGTAGTTTGACCAGTTGGTACCAAATTCAAATTCGAGAATTAATCCTGTTGCTACACCTATAGCAAAGTTTATTCCGAATAGGGTCATCCAGAATTTGGTAGCTTTTTTCCATTCAGGGTCACCTGTTTTTACATAAATGGTTTCCATAAACGCTATAATAAATGTAATACCAAGCGTTAAAGGAACAAACAACCAATGATACATGGCTGTTAGGGCAAATTGAGCCCTCGACCAGTTTACCAAAGCAAAATCAAGATTTTCAATCATTATCTGTATTTTTAGGTTTTGTAAGTTGTTCTAATACATATTCGCTCTTTTCTTCTTCTGTATCAAATTTTTCATTCAAAAAATTTTTAAAAAAGAAAAGTTTCAATATAACAAACATGATAAAAAGTTTTATCAGGATTAAAGCCCACAATTTCTTACCTACGGTCATGTTTTTAAAACCTTCGTAGTAGAAAAAGAAAATGCGTTTCAAAATATTTTTTTTCATCATGGATGCATATAAAAAGTTACTACATACCAAAGATAAAAAAAATACGGAAATGACAATAGTGTACTTTCAAGGAATAAGTAAAAGGTGACTTATATAAGTTAATTGTATTGTTTAGCATCGGAGAAAACGTGGATAAATCCTTTTTGCGCTTCCATGTCTGGGTCTTCAGAAGTTAAAATATAATAATAAATACCAGGGCTTACCATTGAACCCGAAGTGTTTCGCCCGTCCCAAACAATAATGGGTGCTTTGGTTTTGAAAATCAGTGTTCCGGTACGGCTAAAAATGGATATCTCTAATGGAATAATTCCATTGGACTCAACTATAAAAAGGTCGTTTACTCCATCATTATTTGGGGTAAAAACATTAGGGATTTTTAATGTGTCCTGGATGGAATGCGTTTTTGTTTCACTATATACAGTTGCAGAAGTTTTATCCGTAACATTTAAAGAAATAGAATAGGTTCCGGCAGCATCGAAAAAATATGAAGCTGAGGGTAAATTATTTTCAAAAGGGCTTTCATCGCCTGACCAGTCAAAAGCAAAGTCAGCAGTATCAGAAATCATAAAATCGGTTGTATCACCGGAAGTAATTTTCTGTGCCTGGCATTTTATATTAAAGCTGGCAGCAGTGTTAACAAATCTAAAAGTAACATCATCAATCTGTGCTAAACCTTTAAATGATAGGGTTAACAGAAGCAGTATATAAATAAAAAGTTTCGTTTGTGTCATTAAAAATCATTTATTCACGTAAATATATAAAATACCCTTTTATAATCTTAAATTTTTTGGGTTAATTTTTTAACCAGCTTAAAATTATTAAAAAATTCTTTTAGAAACACCCTTATTATGGTGTAAGTGGGTATGGCCAGTATCATCCCTATTATTCCGAACATACTTCCTGCCATTAGTAAAATAATAAAAATCTCCATAGGGTGTGCATTTACACTATTGGAATATATAACTGGTTGAAATACAATGTTATCTATTATCTGAACAATGATAAATATAAGTGCCATCCACGCCAGTAAGGGGAGTATTTCGGTATAAAATGGAAGCTCCAGATGAGTGGCTAAACCCATGATTAATCCTAAGCTTGCTCCAATTATAGGCCCTAAATACGGAATTACGTTAAAAATACCTACTACGAGCCCGGTTAACAAAGCATCAGAAAATTCTAATCCTACAATTGTTAATCCTGTGGATACCAATAGAATGATGCATGTAATTTGTACAATTATCCCTATAAAATACCTTGTTAATAACTTTTTTATAGATTGAAGCACTCGTTCGAAGTTTTTTAAATATTTATCGGGAACCAATAAAAAAATACTTTCATAAAAAAGTCCTTTATCTTTCAAAAAGAAAAAAGTCATAAATGAGATAGAGAAAGCAGCAATGAAAATATTGCCCAGCAAACTGGCCATTGAACTGAAGAATCCGGACAATAATGATATATTTAAAACAGACATAAGTTTTTCCGTTAAGAATTGCTCAATGGTTTTATCGGTAAAGGCATAAATTTTAAGCTTTAACAAAAGCTGTTCGATTTGATCGATGGGACCTTGAAATTTTATCATTAAGGCATTGGGATCGAGGTTAGATATTTCTTTTGCCTGATTTGCGATTAACGGAATAAATACTCTAAAAAATGTAAAAATCATGATCCACATCACAATTAAAGTTATCAGTGCAGAAATAGCTCTTGGGAATTTTATTTTAAAGATATGTAGTTTATCAATGAAATCGACCAAAGGCCTTCCGATAAGTGACAGTACACCTGCAATAAGTATATACGCTACAATAGATTTAAAATACCATAATATAAACCCAATGATGGCAATGCCAATAGCAAAGAATAAATATTTTAGTTTTCCATTCATAGTTAAACTTTAAGGCAAAAAAATCATCTAACGGGTTGTTTAATTAAAAATCTGCACCAAACTTTTAACCAATAAATCATAATTATTCAAAAATAGTTGAAAAGATAATGTTTTGAAAATATGTCAGGCTAAATTAAGTTTTTTTTGCAGATTATAAAATTAAACCATCATTTTGGGGATATAAAAAATTTCTTAAATACAAAATAAAATAAAAATTTATGATTCAATCACATTTGGGCGAATTTGCTGCCTTGTTAACAGCTGTTTTTTGGACGATAACAGGGATTGCTTTTGAGTCGGCAGGGAAGAAAGTAGGCTCACTGTCCACTAACCTTATCAGGCTTTTTATGGCTTTTTTCTTTATTGGATTTTATGGTTTATTAACCCGGGGAGCATTTATACCTATGGACGCTACGGTTCATAATTGGCTTTGGCTTTCGTTGTCCGGATTAGTAGGATTTGTTATTGGGGATTTGCTTTTGTTCGAAGCTTATGTAGTAATTGGTTCCAGGGTTTCGATGTTAATTATGTCACTTACTCCACCCATTACAGCTTTTATTGGTTGGTTAGTTATGGATGAGGTGTTAACGACACAAAATATTATAGGAATGATTTTAACGATAACTGGTATTGTTTTGGTTGTGATTGAGAGAAAGTCAATTAAATTGGGCGAAACATCCAAAAAGAAAAAGAAGAGGATTAATTTTTCTTATCCTGTTGCCGGGCTTTTGTTGGCTTTTGGAGGTGCAGTAGGACAAGGTACAGGTTTGGTCTTAAGTAAATTCGGAATGCAGGATATGGACCCTTTTGCTGCCACTCAGATAAGGGTGATTACTGGTTTTATGGGTTTTTCCATTTTATTTATATTTTTAAAACGATGGAAGAAAGTATTTGAAGCCATAAAAAATAAAAAAGCTATGAGCAGGGTAGGGATTGGAGCATTTTTTGGCCCGTTTCTGGGAGTATCTTTTTCATTGTTAGCCGTTAAACATACAACTACCGGGGTTGCATCTACTATTATGGGGATTGTGCCGGTATTAATTATTCCACCTGCTGTAATATTCTTTAAAGAAAAAGTTACCCTGAAAGAAATTATAGGATCAGTTATTGCTGTAGGCGGTGTAGTTTTATTCTTTTTGTAAACGTTTTTTTGTAAATTGCTCAAAAATTGTTTTATGAAAAGAATTGTATATATTGTTTTTCTTTTATTGTTTTTTGGATGTAACCCTTTAAATAAAACAGCTAGAGTTAACCATAAGCCAATAAGTAAGGAAGTATTTCTTGAGCAACCATTTGGTTTTGACGAAGATATTAAAAGCTTTTCAGAAAACACATCTTGCAAATTCAGAATCCAAAAATTATTAAGAAAGAATAAACACTACCCTGAAAAGACAGATACTATTTACCAATTTAAGTACAGAAAGTCGGAGATATTTTTTTACAAAACGCATTTAGGGCAGGAGTTCTTACTTGCCGGGAAAATTTTAAATAAACATATTGTTTTAACAAACGATGTAAAGGTTGGATTATCAAAGGAAAATTTTCAAAACCGGTTTTCAAATCAATTGAATATGGCCTCTGATACGCTCGAAATGATTGGTGACGGAACAAAGTACACCTTTATTTTTGAAGATGATAAGTTGCACCGAATTAATATTGACAACTATTTTGATTAGTTAAGATTCGTTAAATTCGGCAATCACTGTTTGTGAACCCTGGGTTTTATCGCCAAGATTAACTTTTATTTTCGCATTGAGCGGTAAAAAAACATCTAAGCGTGAGCCAAAACGGATAAATCCCATTTCCGCATTTTGTTTTACTTTTAAATCTTTATGGGCATACGATATTATTCGTCGGGCAACGATCCCTGCAATTTGTCGTACTAAAATTTGCCGCTTTTTATCATCTTCAATAACAACTGATGTTCGTTCATTTTCGGTAGATGATTTTGGTAAGCGGGCCACATAATATTTACCGGGATGGTATTTGAAATATTTTATAATACCTCCAATAGGAAACCAGTTAATGTGAATATTCCATACCGACATAAAAATAGAGACCAGAATACGCTGGTCTTTAAAATATTCACTTTCATTTGTTTGTTCAATAGCTACAATTTCTCCGTCAGCAGGAGCAAATATTTTATTTTCATCAACGATTATTTTTCGACGAGGATTTCTGAAGAAGAATCCTACAAAACCATATAATAAAATGGTTAGAATAACTGTAATCCAATTATAAAATGTGTTACTTCCAACCAGGTAATATACTACCAGGTTAATACCTATTAAAACAAAAAAGAGTATAACAACTATAGAAATACCTTCTTTATGAATTTTCATCGGATAATGTTTTGATACAAATTTAAGGAATTTAATAAATTAATTGAAGAAAAATATAAAACACAGGTAAAGAAAATAATATAGCATCGAAACGGTCTAATATCCCGCCATGTCCGGGTAACATTTTCCCAGAGTCTTTTTTTTCATTACTGCGTTTAAATGAAGATTCAACCAAATCGCCATAGGTTCCAACAACTGAAACAATCATAGCTGTTATAAACCATTGCATCAGGTTTAATTCCGAAAAAATTAAAGAAATAGGATAGGACGCGATGGTTGTAAAAATTAACCCACCTATAAATCCTTCCCATGATTTTTTTGGAGAAATACGTTCAAATAATCGATGTTTGCCAAATGATATTCCAAAAATATATGCAAAAGTATCGAAAGTCCATGTTAGCATAAAAAAGCCTAAAAGGAGTCTCCAATGGTAATTGCCATTTTCAAAAACTATGTAATTGGTTAATGATAAGGGTAATGCAATGTAGAAAATCCCAAGTAGTGTAAATCCTACATCAGCTATTATCTTTTCTGATCTACGATATAGTTCAAATATAAAGATTCCTCCGGTAAGAATAATTAAGAGAAGAAATACTTTTGTATCGATATTTTGGTTAACATAAAAAAAGTTAGCTGCAAAAGCTACTGCTCCTATGAAAATCCCATATAATTTTTGCGGCTTATAATTTTCTTTTTCGGCTAATGAATAAAATTCAACCATCGAACAGATAATAATTAGTTCGAATAATATGAAAAAGCTAAATTTATGAAAAACAATAGCACCAATTACAAGTGTTAAAAAAACAATTCCTGTAATGGTGCGTTGTACTAAGTTATTCAATATTTTTGGGATTTATCAGGTTATTCATTTTTTTTATTATCATCAGCTTCCCCTTCTTCTGATTTATCTTTTTTCTTCTCTTCTTCTTTTTTTTCTTTCTGATCTTTATCTTGTTTTTCTTCGCCTTCTAATTCTTTCTTTTTTTCTTTTCTTTTTTCAGCCAGTTCTTCTCTTTTTTCCTGAGTTGATTTCCACGGCCTTTTTCCAAATATTTTTTCCAGGTCTTCGGTAAAAATAACTTCTTTTTCAAGCAGTAGTTCAGCAAGTTGGGTTAATCCCTTTTTATGTTTTTTCAGAATTTCATATGCCCTAACATAAGCATCTTCAATTAAATCTTTAACTTCCTGGTCAATTAACTCAGCTGTTTTTTCACTATATGGTTTAGTAAACGACATCTCGCTTTGCCCTGTAGAGTCGTAAAAACTAACATGGCCAACCTTTTTACTCATGCCAAAGTAGGCTATCATTGCATAGGCTTGTTTGGTAATTTTTTCCAGATCGTTCATTGCTCCGGTTGATACTTTTCCAAACATTAACTCTTCGGAGACACGCCCACCAAGAGCTGCACACATTTCATCAATTAGTTGATCGCGGGTTGTAATTTGTCTTTCTTCGGGCAAATACCATGCAGCACCTAAAGCGCGTCCTCGTGGAATAATGGTAACTTTTACCAGCGGGCTTGCATGTTCGAGTAACCAGCTTACCGTAGCATGTCCTGCTTCGTGGAATGCAATGGTTCTTTTTTCTTCTTTAGAAATGATTTTACTTTTACGTTCAAGCCCACCAACAATACGGTCTACAGCATCAAGAAAATCTTGTCTTTCAACAACTTTTTTGCTTTTTCGTGCCGCAATTAAAGCCGATTCGTTACAAACATTCGCAATATCGGCTCCAGAAAATCCTGGCGTTTGTTTCGCCAGAAAATCAACATCTAAGTTAGTTTCTAATTTAATGGGTTTTAAATGTACTTCAAAAATCTCTTTTCGCTCGTTAATATCTGGTAGCTCAAGATGTACCTGTCGGTCGAAACGGCCGGCACGTAATAATGCACGGTCAAGAATATCAGCACGGTTGGTAGCAGCCATAATTATTACACCCACGTTGTTTCCAAAACCGTCCATTTCGGTTAATAACTGGTTTAAGGTATTTTCGCGTTCATCGTTAGATCCAAAATTTGGATTTTTCCCTCGAGCACGGCCTATGGCATCAATCTCATCAATAAAGATAATACAGGGTGCTTTTTCTTTGGCTTGTTTAAAAAGGTCGCGAACCCTCGAAGCACCAACTCCTACAAACATTTCAACAAAATCGGATCCCGACATAGAGAAAAAAGGAACGTTGGCTTCGCCGGCAACTGCTTTTGCAAGTAACGTTTTTCCTGTTCCGGGAGGGCCTACTAATAATACTCCTTTAGGAATTTTACCTCCTAAATCGGTATATTTTTTTGGCTTCTTCAAGAAGTCAACAATTTCGCGTACTTCAACTTTTGCTTCTTCCAGTCCGGCAACATCTTTAAAATCAATTTTTATATTACTTTCCTTATCAAATAGTTGAGCTTTTGATTTTCCTACACTAAAAATATTTCCACCCGCACCACCAGGGCCTGCGCCTTTCGACATTCTGCGGAAAATAAAAATCCAAATAGCCAGAATAATAAATATAGGCAACAGCCAACCAATAATATCGCGTAAATAGTTGGGTTGTGTTTTGTAGCTCACTTCAATATATTCGCCATCCAGGTATTTATCTTGTGCTTCTCTTAACCATCGCTCAAAGTATTCGATAGACCCGATGGTAAAGAAAAAGTGTGGGCCTTCTTGCGATACGCTGGAAAAGCTATTGTCAAATAAATCTTTATATCTTGCGTCATTCAGACGGTCTTTTTTAATATAAATATTTGCTTTCTCCTTATTGATTACCTCAATTTTTTTTACATCTCCGTTCTTGAGCATATCGCGCTCAAATTCCTGCATGGAAATTTCTTTAGGCCCGGGAGAGAAGCTAAATAGTTGTAGCCCTATAAAAGTTAAAGCAATCAATCCATAAACCCAATAAATATTAAATTTAGGTTTTCCGCCTTTATTATTGGTATTTTTTGTTTTGTTATTGTGTTTATTTTGATTGTTATTATTTAACGATCCGTTATTATCTTTCATTCTTTTTATTCTCCTTTAAAATTATTTTACAACATCTTCGTAATGGGTAAGTTTGGCATCTGCCCACAGATCTTCCAGTTTATAAAAATTTCTATATTCATGCTGGAAAATATGAACAATTACATCGGCGTAATCGAGCAGTACCCATGTGGCGTTTTCAAGGCCTTCTTTATGCCAGGCTTTTAAACCCAGTGTTTCTCTAACATTTTCTACTACAGCGTCTGCCAATGCTTCTACCTGGGTGTTCGAATCTCCATGACAGACAATAAAATTGTTACAAAATGTATTTTCAATATTGGTTAGGTCTATACTTACAGGGTCTTTCCCTTTTTTCTTATGTATCCCTTCAATTATTGCATCTATTAACTCTTCCGTACTATAATCTTTTGTTTGTTTATTAATCATTAAATTTTAATTTTTGACAAAGGTAATGATTTTACATTATATTTTTAAAACTCTGTTTGTGTTTAACTTATTGTTTGTTCAGTTTATCAAAAACCATTCCTTTTAAAACAAAATGAGCATGGTTTTGTTTGGTGCGTAAAAATGGCATTTTTTTACTAAGTAAAAATGATTTTATATAAGAATTTGTCAGTTTTTTTACCATATTGTCATTGTTTTGTAACTTCGTTATACTTTTAATAAAAACATTTGAATGAAATCCTGGGATAAAATCATAACATTATCTTTGACAAATTCAACAAATTCTTATGCGGTTCAATTATTAAAATCGAAAAATGTTGAAGAGGGTACCATTGTTTTTGCTTACGAACAAAAAGCCGGACGTGGTTTAGGGCAGAATAACTGGGAAAGTGAGAAAAGGAAGAATCTTACCTTTAGTATTATTTTATTTCCTCGCTATTTACCCATTCAGCATCATTACATGCTTTCGAAAGTTATATCATTGGGACTTTTTGAATATGCCGCATCAAAATTAGATGAAATAAAAATTAAGTGGCCTAATGATATTTATTATAAAGATAAAAAACTGGCCGGAATACTTATTGAAAATAGTATAAAGGGGACAACGATTAATTATTCTGTTGCCGGTATTGGTTTAAATCTAAACCAGGAACATTTTGTTAGTAATGCCCCTAATCCGGTTTCATTTAAACAAATAACAGGGAAAAATTATTCTATTGAAAAAGAATTAGTATCCGTTAGACAACACATTAAAAAATATTACCAGAAATTACAATCCGGACAAATGGAAGAAATTAACCGTGTGTATATAGAAAGCTTGTACCGGTTTAACAGATTTCACAAGTTTCGATGGAACAACCAGGTTTTCTCAGCCAAAATAACGGGAGTAAACGAGTACGGACATTTGCAGGTTTTAACATCCGGCAACGAGACAAAAGAATTTGAATTTAAAGAAATTGAATTTCTAATTTGAGATTACTCTTCTTTTACTTTTTCGTTGAAAAAAATCACCATATGGTCAACCAACGAGTCGATTCCTTTTTGCATGTGTTTCCCCACCATCATTTTCATCATGGGATTTAGCTGTGCATCAATCGTTAAGCGAATAGCGGTGGTATTTTCTTCTTGTTCAATGGGTTTAAGCTGTATCCAAAAACTAAAACCAAAAGGAGCTTTACCCTCGCTACTAATTTTTATTAATTTATTTGGTTTTTTTTCAACGGTTTTGAGTCCGGCTTCGCCAATTCCTTCAATTCTAAACTTACAACGATCTTCTGTTGCTTCAAAATTTGAAATTTTATCTTTAGGAATTATGCTTTCTAAATTTCTGAAATCGGATAAAAAGTTATAAATAAATTGATCTTGCTTATTTATTTTTCCAATCTTGCTGGTATACTTGCTCATTTCTTATATTTTTAATTACCCTAGTTTATTTACCCCATATTTCAGGATTTTCTCTCCACTGGTTTAATGTTTCCAGATCAGATTCTTTGATATATCCTGTATGTAATGCAAACTGTAATAGTGCATTGTAATTTGATAACGTTTTTAATAAAACATTTGCATCTTTAAAATTGTCTTCGGCTAATTTAAAACCATAGGTAAAAATGGCAGCCATTCCCATTACTTTGATATTCTGGTTACGAAGTGCTTCAACCGCTTTAAGGCTGCTATTGCCGGTTGAAACAAGGTCTTCAATTACAACTACTTTTTTCCCTTTTGAAATTTCTCCTTCAATTTGATTGCCTAAACCATGTTCTTTAGGTTTTGGCCTTACATATATAAAAGGGAGGTTTAATTCATCGGCTACTAAAGCTCCAATAGCAATAGCTCCGGTTGCAACTCCAACAATATAATCGGGGTTGCCAAATTTTTGTTTAATTATTCTTACAAAACTTTCTTTTATAAAATCTCTAATATCCGGATATGATAAGGTTTTTCGATTATCGCAATATATTGGAGACTTCCAGCCTGAAGCCCAGGTAAATGGATTTGCAGGTTGTAACTTTATTGCCTTAATTTGCAATAAAGATTGTGCAATTTTTTGTTCTAAATTTTCCATATCGCAAATGTATAAAGTTTTTTATAATCAAAGAGCCGTTTTTTTTATAGATGATGACCATCATCTGAAAGAGAATACCAAAAGCATAAAACATTTTTTTAAAAACAAGCTTTTGCTCCAGAAAGTTATAGATGAATTTGCTAACAATGAGAATATTCAGCAATTATATATTATTCATCCTGAAATAGATTTTGTTTTCAATCAGTTTGCATCGTTTTTTACCATTGTAGAAGCTGCCGGTGGATTGGTAAAAACTCCGGATGAAAAAATTTTAGTTATTTTTCGGAGAGGAAAGTGGGATTTGCCTAAAGGGAAGCTGGAAAAGTGTGAACAACCGACAAGCGCAGCCCTGCGCGAAGTAGAGGAGGAGTGCGGAATTACCGGCTTGCATTTAAAAAAACAGTTGGTGATAACGTGGCACACTTATAACCTGGGAAATCAGCACATTTTAAAGAAAACGTACTGGTACGAAATGGCACATGAGGGAAATGGAAAATTAAAACCACAGGCCGAAGAGGAGATTACCTTAGTGGAGTGGGCATCTAAAAGTGATATTCCTAAAATAATCAATAACACTTTTCCTTCGATTATTGAGGTATTACAATCGGGTGGGGTAATAACCACAAAAGATATTTTATAAATCTCCAGCCTCTTTTAATTTTTGAAAAATATACTGTTCCAAATTTTCATCGGGAGCAGGAGCAGGTGACATAGAAAGTTTCCCTTCTTTATCAATAAAATAATAGGTTGGGAAAGCCCTAATATCATAATCTTTAAACACCTCGGGTTGATTGCCATAATGGAGGAAAGTATAATTATAACCTTTTTTTTCTACAAACCTTTTCATGTGTGGAAGGCTTTCGTCCATGGAAATAATTACAATTTCATAATGATCTTTGTGTAATTCGCTGAGCCGTTCTAACTTATCAAATTCCTGGATACAGGCATAACTTACGGTAGTACAAAATCCGAGATAAACATATTTACCTTTAAACGTATCGAGTGAAACCAGGCTGCTATCTTTAGTATATAAATTAAAAGCAGGAGGTTTAAAGCCAACCATAAGTTTG
Organism: Bacteroidota bacterium; assembly: GCA_034189025.1. Classification (GTDB taxonomy): domain Bacteria; phylum Bacteroidota; class Bacteroidia; order Bacteroidales; family UBA12077; genus UBA12077. Next base: position 6,795 of record JAXHVS010000027.1, on the reverse strand, counting down.
GTTACTTTGGATCTTATGTTTTGTGCTATTTTATGGTGTTCTGGGATTTTGGTTTGCATTGCTAAAGAATCTAAAACAACCAACATGGCGCTTCGCGAAAAATCATCATTGTAAAATTCATCGTGCAAACATTTCAAGATTACCAGTTCTTTAAGGGTATCATTGGTTAACACAGAATCCTGGCCTAAGGTATTTTTTAATGCAGTGATGCTTTTTCGTTTATCTATATCTTTATAAATCTGCTCACCATAATGGGTGCGTCCAAAATATTGAAAATATTCATCATAAACCTGATTAAATAGCTCCATGTAAGCCGGATTATGGTATAAAATTTTATTGTTTAAATAATAGGTATTGGAAATGCTTTTTGATTTTTCCTGGTATGAAAGATGTCTGAAAGAGGCAAATCGGTATGTTTTGAAATCATTAAAAAAAGGATGATTAAAATCGGTAAATAATGAATCTGCTCTGCTTAATTCATGTTCAACATCCAATTTTTTTGATTTGGAGTAGATTAGATATGCATTGTCATTAATCAATTTGCTGTAAACCTCATCGAAAAAAGCCAACTGATAATTTAATTCATTTTCCGATGTTTTTTCAATTCCAAGGTGATATAATACAGGTTCAAAATAAGGATTTAACTCATCAAGAAGTTTTTTTTCTTGTATTTCGGGAAATAATAGTTCATATTCTTTCCCCGGTTCAACAAAAACATATGCTTCGTAAATACCCAGGTGCAAAAAAACATAAGTAGTTTGATTTATATCAAAAGTGCAGGTAAATTCTCCGTTTTCGTCGATAAATGTTGAGCAAAGTTTCTTTTCCTTATACGTTATTTGATCGTCGTAGGTAAAAAAAGAAATTTTTTTTTCCGGGTATTCAGCAATATTACCTTTTAGCACAACCTGTTTGCCTTGTGTAAACAAAGGAAAAAGAATGAAAAGCAGAGAATAAAACTTAACCCACATTATATTTATTTTTTTATTGGTTTTTTAATATTCATTTTTGAGGGAATAAACCTGCTTGCATCACCGCCATGGCGCAATATATCGCGAACTATAGATGAGTTAATCGGAGTGTGTTCGGGCATGGTAAGAAAAAAAACCGTATCAATTCCATGATGCATCGCTTTGTTAACCTGAGCAATGGCTCTTTCATATTCAAAATCAGCCGATGTACGTAGCCCCCGTAAAATATAATTAGCATTGAGTTTTTTACATAAATCAATCGTAAGTCCTTCAAAGTGAGTAACTTCAATGGTCGGATTGTCTTTAAAAACCTGGTTTATAAATTTAATCCTATCGTCTAATGAAAAATAAGCATCTTTTTGGGCATTATAACCAATAGCAATATATATTTTATCGAAAAGCTTCGAAGCTCGGTTAACAATAGATTCATGGCCAACAGTAAACGGATCAAACGAACCCGGGAAAATGGCAATTTTATTCATCATTGTTATTTTTAGTAATAATTTTTGTTATTTATATTTATTAATATGCAACAAACTTATAACAAATGTTTGAAATAATCAGGTACTTTTAATAAATGTGAACCATACCATGAAAATATTTTACCATCAACTTGTTTAATAATTGTGTTAGGAAAAAACTTATTAAATTGATGAACATGTACATTTTTAAACGAATAGGGTTCGGACGATAGAAATATATAATCCGGATTTTGAATATGAATTTCATGTAAAGTTATTTTGGGATATCGATTTTTTTTGCCTGCAAAAACATTTTCGAAACCACCTAATAAAAGCATGTGGTGAATAAATGTATCATTATTAATGGTCATGTAAGGATTTTTCCAAATTAAGTATGCAACTCTTTTTCTATGTGTTGTAGGTGGTTGTAACTCACTAAATTTATTTTTAATATTTTTTATGAGATTGTTTGCATTTTCTTTTTGGTGAGTAATGATTCCTATATCATGAATTAAAGTAAGAGCATCTGTAAAATTTTTAACATCACTTACATAAACTTTGCAATGATTCATGAGGAATTCAACTTGTTGTTTATTGTTTTCTTCTTTTGAGGCAATGATTAAGTCCGGATTTAGTGCTAAAATCTTTTGAATATCTATGTTTTTGGGGCCTCCTATTTTTGGTTTTTGGGTTACTTCATTTTCAGGATGAATACAATAATTGGTAATAGCGGCTATTTCCTTTTTTAAACCCAAATCAAACAATAATTCTGAAATAGAAGGGACCAGAGAAACAATTGTTTTAGGTTTATTGTTGTTTATAATACGGCCAGTTTGAGCTTTTAAAATAATCATCATTATTATTTGATCTTTTAAAATAATGCAAAAACAATTCGTAAAGCAAATTTATCGTGTAAAACTTGATTTTATGGCAAAAATTTAGTAATATATTTGAATCAATAACAAAAAATAAAGGATATGAAAAAGAAGAAAGAACAAGAAAGAAAAGATTATGAAGTAAGAGCAGAAATAATTGTAAAACAACTATTATCTAAAATTTATGAGATGGAGGCTAATGCATTAAAAACAAAGCTAAATGCTGAACAAAGTTTGAAGGATGTAGATGAAAAGCTTGATAAGTTAAAAAAGCAACGAGAAGAACTGGAACAAAAATTTGATCAATTAAAAAATGCAGGCCAGGATAAATGGGAATCATTGGTAATGGAATTTGAAGAATTTTTAGCTGAGGTAAATAATGATAAACAAGTATTTTACGAAAAAGCAGAGTTGTGGATCCAGGATGCTACCCAAAAAATCGATGAATTAGAAGAAAAAGCTAAAGATGCCAGTGAAGATTTAAAGGTGAAAATTAATGAGCAAGTAGAGCATATTAAGAAATATAAGCAATCGTTAGAAGAAAAGTTTGCTGATATGAAAAAATCACAAGATGGGAATTGGCATAAAATGAAGAATGGGATTGAAGAAGGTTTAACCAAAGTAAAAGATTCTATAGATAAGGCTTTTGATTATATGCGAAAGTGATAAAATGAAAGAGGGTGTCCAACAAGGTTTGAAAACGTCATTCCGAACGAAGTGAAGGAACCGCAGCACGAAGTGCAAGCTCAACGAAGTTAATTTTTTTGAATTGATAATCAATAGGTTCTTTCGTCGTTCTTCCTCGGAATGACGACGATTTTTGACTTTTTAGACACCCTCTTTCATTTACACAGTTTTCTGGATACTACCATAATAAATCAATAACTTTTTATTTCAATGCTTCCGAAAACAACATCTCCTTTTATGTAGATATGATTAGTATCTTTTTGAAAGGTTTCATTCTCGAAATGTCCGGTTCCAAAAGCGGCAGTATTTCCATTAGGTAATTTTGCCGAAGCAAAAGCTGCTTCTGCTTTAATTTTGACAGGTGTATTTTTGTCAAGCTTTAAGATTGTACTACCAAAAACGGTGTTAATTTTTATTTCCTTTGAGCCTTTAGTTAAGTCAACGTCTCTTAAATCAATGATTGAACTGCCAAAGATAACATTATACTCTTTGTGGTTTTCATCCAATCCGTGTACAACTCGTTCACTGAATATGGTCGTATCTTCATCTACCTCCCTATTTCCAAAATTAAAATTCCCAACAAGGAGTTTGATTCCTATAAAGATAAAGAAAAAGGCAATAATAAATTTTATCAGTGGGAAATTGATGTTAAATACAACACGAATTACTATTCCTAAACCAATAAGAATAAGTAAAATTCCCCAAAAAAGACCTGCTCCCATTTTCACGAGAATATATTTTAGTTAATCAATTGGCCTCGTGGAACATCCAAAGTATATTCATTCCATTTTTGTGAACTTTACTGCATGGATGTTTCATCTGTTTATAATTTATAATTCAATTGTCAGATGTTAACCGCATGGTATAAAATAATCCTTATCGTGTGTGTTTAATGATTATTTAACATCATGTTTGTTTCATAATTTTAAGCATTAAACATCTGTTAAACAGATAAATTTAATGATTAAAATTTATTTATCAAGTTTTTCATTAATTTTTAATGGCTTTTTTACCCTCTCTTTTAAGAGAGCAATATTTAAAACATCCATAATTTCTTTTACGTAATGTAAGTTTAACCCTTTTAGGTAAATATCTTTAATTTTACCAATGTCTTTTCTGTTATCTTCCGACAAAATAATATCGGTAATATTGGCACGTTTAGCTGCCAGTATTTTTTCTTTGATACCACCTACAGGAAGAACTTTTCCCCGAAGCGTGATTTCACCCGTCATGGCTAATTTGTTTTTCACTCTTCGTTGTGTAAAAACAGATGCAATAGATGTTGCCATTGTAATTCCGGCCGATGGCCCATCTTTTGGAATAGCCCCTTCAGGTACGTGAATATGTATATTCCAGTTTTCGAAAGCCGATTGTGGAATGTCTAATTCATCGGCATGCGATTTTATATACTCTAAAGCAATTACAGCCGATTCTTTCATTACTTCACCTAAATTACCGGTAAGAGTTAATTTCCCTTTTCCTTTGCTTAGGCTACTTTCAATAAATAAAATTTCACCTCCTGCTGCAGTCCATGCCAGTCCGGTAACAACACCCGCAAAATCATTACCCTGGTATTTTTCTTTTGAAAATTCGGGAGGCCCTAATATTTCTTTGATATCACTAATGCTTAGTGATTTGTTAAATTTTTCTTCCAATGCAATTTTTCGGGCGATATTTCGGATAACCTTTGCCAGTGTTTTGTCTAAGGTTCTTACGCCTGATTCGCGCGTATGATTTTCGATGATGTATTCGAGCACTTTTTTGCTAAACGAAACTTGTGATTTTTTTATACCATGTGCTTTTAATTGTTTAGGAATTAAGTGTCTTTTTGCAATTTCTATTTTTTCTTCAACAATATAACCACTTATGTCAATCATCTCCATTCTGTCGCGTAATGCAGGGCTAATGGTTGATAAGGTGTTAGCTGTTGCGACAAACATTACATTGGAAAGATCGTATTCCAGTTCCAGGTAATTGTCGTGGAACGAGCTGTTTTGCTCAGGGTCTAAAACTTCGAGTAGCGCCGAAGCCGGATCGCCATGAAAATCATTACTTACCTTGTCAATTTCATCGAGAATAAAAACTGGATTTGCCGATTTTGCTTTTTTAATATTTTGAATAATACGGCCAGGCATTGCTCCAATATAGGTTTTTCGGTGCCCACGGATTTCTGCTTCGTCGTGTAATCCACCTAACGACATTCGTACATATTTTCGATCCAGTGCTTTGGCTATAGTTTTTCCCAATGATGTTTTACCAACTCCTGGTGGGCCATACAAACATAAAATTGGTGATTTTAAATCACCTTTTAATTTTAATACGGCCAAATATTCTAAAATACGGTCTTTAACTTTTTCCAATCCAAAATGATCTTCATCCAAAATCTTTTGTGCTCTTTTCAAGTCAAAATTATCTTGGGTAAATTCGTTCCAGGGTATATCAAGCAACGTTTGCAAGTAATTTAGTTGGACAGAATATTCGCCTGTTGCCGGATTTAACCGGTGCATTTTTTTTAGTTCTTTATTAAAAATTTCGGCAACCTCTTTGTTCCATTTTTTCTTTTTGGCTCGTTTTTTTAACTCTTCAATTTCCTGGTCGATAGGACTTCCTCCCAGCTCGTCCTGAATAGTTTTCATTTGCTGGTGCAACAAGTATTCTCGTTGCTGACGATCTAAGTCGGTTTTTACTTTGCTTTGGATATCGTTTTTAAGCTCAAGCATTTGTACTTCTTTACTTAATAGTTCAAGAAGTTGTATCGAACGTTGTTTTAAGTCTTCAATTTCAATAAGTTTCTGTTTTTCTTTAATTTCGATATCACTGTTAGAGCAAATAAAATTAACCAGGAACTTTGGATTTTCAATATTCTTTACCGCAAATGAAGTTTCGGGCGGAATATGGCTGGATAGTTTGATAATACGTAAAGACAAATCTTTCAATGAGCCAACAATTGCCTCAAATTCACGGCTGTCGTCTTTTGGTAGTACATCATTAAGTAATGTAACGGTTGCTTTATGATAAGGCTCATCCTGAACCATTTCATTAATTTTAAAACGCTGGCGCCCCTGGATAATAACAGATGTGCTTCCATCGGGCATTTCAAGCACTTTTAGAATATGGGCAACTGTTCCTGTTTTATAAATATCCTTTTCCTCGGGTTCATTAACTCTGGCATCTTTTTGAGCTACTGTACCAATGATTTTGTCCCCTTTATAAATATCATTAACCAGGGTTATTGATTTTTTTCTACCAACGGTAATAGGCAAAATTACTCCAGGGAATAATACAGTATTCCGTAAAGGTAGAATTGGCAGCTCTTTGGGCATTTCAGATTTTTTCATATCCACATCGTCTTCATCATCTGAAATTAAGGGAATAAAATCTCCATCGGCCTCCATATCCCCGGCAAAGAAAATATTCATGTTTTTATTTCTGTATTCTGATTTATCACTCATATACTAATTTCCTATGTTTTTCTTAAGTTAAAATGGGTTTAATGTAAAGACAAAATGTCAGTACATAGAATAAATTTATTAGGATAATAGAAATGGCAATCACTATGCCAAAAGTTTTTAATACATAAATTTGGAAGTTATAATTTAATACATTCTGTATTTTGAAGTTTTTTCGAAGATATAGCTTAGGATTTTTTTCTCTGTATCATCCAAAATTTTATTTCTGCGTTCCAAAACTTTTTCGGCTACTTCAAATGCTTTATCCAATCTATAAATAGTAAACCCTTGTGCTCCACCCCATGAAAAGGAAGGAACAAAATTCCGGGGGAATCCACTACCAAAAATATTG
>JAXHVS010000026.1:6470-12889 GCA_034189025.1 Bacteroidota bacterium | reverse complement strand
GAAAAAATGGAGAATACGATGATATTGCATAAAAACAAAAAATTATTTGAAAAAGCGATTAAAGAAACCGCTGAAAATTTAGAAATAAAGGACTATTTTATTGAAAAGGACTATTGGATAAGTTTGGTATTGAAACGTTTGTCTGAAAGCAAATATGTCAACTCGGTAGTATTTAAGGGTGGTACCTCATTATCCAAAGGATATCGGCTGATTAATCGTTTTTCAGAAGATATTGATGTAGCAGTAATTCTTACTTTAGGAATAACAGGAAACCAGATTAAATCATTAATCAGAACCGTAGAAAAAGAGATAACCCAAGATTTAACTGAAATAGAAGTGCCTGGTGTTACCAGTAAAGGTTCTCGTTTTCGAAAATCATTCTATCAATATCCAAAAATAATCAAATCTAGGTTGGAATTGTCAGATTCAATCATTGTAGAATTAAATTCTTTCGCCAATCCTTTTCCATACTCAAAGCTTACGATTCAAAGCTTAATAGGAGAGTATTTACAAAAACACAAATAAATAGATTTGATACAGGAATATAATTTGAATGCATTTGAAGTTAATATTTTGAATAAAGAACAAACTTTTATAGAAAAATTGGTTTCATTAATTCGCTTTTCGTTTGCTGATAATTATATTGAAAGTATTTCAGGTAAAATAAGGCATTTTTACGATCTTTATTATTTATTAATGGATAATGATTGTGGTAATTATGTGCACTCAGATATTTTTATTAAAGATTTTAAAAAAGTATGGGTACATGACCAACAACAATTTGATGATTCGGTCGGTTGGAAGGATAAAGTTTATTCAGATTCCAGGTTAATTAAAGATTTTAGCAATTTATGGAATTTATTAAAAACAACTTATACCAAAGAATTATCGATATTGGCGTATGGTAAAATACCAGAAGAAAAAGAGGTAAAGAAATCATTTGATAAGGTTATTGAAATAATAAGAAATGCTTAAAATAACATATCTGCAGGAAAAGCCATCTTTATTACTTCAAAACAAAAATATTCCCGATCTGATATAAAATTTAATAAAATATTTGTTTTTATACCCGAAAAGGTATAATATTGTATTTGAATGTGGTTTTTATACCCGAAAAGGTATAGTTATGCAAAATAAATTAGTAAAATTTGTAAAGGATCGTAGGAAATTGCTTGGATTAACTCAGGAAGAGTTAGCAGAGAAAGCGGGAGTAGGGTTGCGTTTTATTCGTGATTTAGAACAAGGAAAGGAAACCTTGCGTATGGATAAAGTAAACCAGGTATTAGCATTATTTGGTCATGAATTATTGCCGGTCGAAACCCGCCTTGCCGGCAGGCAGGCTAAAAAACTAAGTGATGAGTAGGAAGGGTAAAGTATATTACGAAGATCAGTATTGTGGTTTAATTGAAGAAACTGAAACAGGCTATCGTTTTACTTATGATTCAAAGTATGTTGATAATAATGAATCAAAAGCTATAAGTAAAACATTGCCATTGGCAAAAGGAGCTTATACTTCAAATATTATGTTTCCTTTCTTCGATGGATTAATACCTGAAGGGTGGTTATTGGATATTGCCCAAAAGCATTGGAAAATAGATGAACGTGATCGCATGGCTCTGTTACTTACTTGTTGTAATGATTGCATTGGTGCAGTTAGCGTTAAAGCTTTAAATGAAGAAGAATGAAAAACAAATGTTTATATTGCTATAAAGAAAATGATTCAGGTGTAAAAGACTTTCATCCTGGTTGCAGCAAAAAGATGTTTGGTACTGAAGAGCCACCAGTATTGGACTATTCTTTCTCTGAAATGGCAAAACTTGCAGAAAAAGTTATAAGCAAGAGTGTTACTGTTCCGGGAGTACAAGCAAAATTGTCTTTACATTTAGATAAAAAGGGTGGTAGGCCTTCAAAATTAACATTAGTTGGTTTGTGGGGAGATTATATATTAAAACCACCAACAGTAAATTTTCCAGAATTACCTGAGAATGAAGATCTGACTATGCATCTTGCTGAATTGTTCAAAATAAAGGTTGTTCCACATTCATTAATAAAACTGAAATCAGGTGAATTGGCTTATCTTACAAAACGTGTTGATCGTGATAAGAAAGGAAAGTTGCACATGGAAGACTTTTGCCAGTTATCTGAAAGGCTTACAGAAGATAAATATAAGGCATCTTTGGAACAAGTTGGGAAGTTAATACTTCAGTATTCATCTAATCCATTACTTGATGCATTGACATTATTTGAAGTAACCGTATTTTCATTTTTAACAGGTAATGCAGATATGCATTTAAAGAATTTTTCTTTATTAGAATACCGTAATGGAATGACAGATTTGTCTCCTGCATACGACTTACTTTCAACCAGATTGGTAATCCCTGAAAAGGATGATAATGAAGAAATGGCTTTAACTTTAAATGGAAGGAAAAGGAATTTTAAATTGAACGATTTTTATGTATTTGGAGAAAGATTAAAACTTACAGAGAAGCAAGTTCAAAATTCTTTGAATAAATTTTCAAAGCAATTAGATAAAGTATTAAATTTCGTTGATTTTTCTTTCCTGTCGGCTGATTTTAAAGAGTCTTATAAGGAACTGATTCAAAAACGTGCCAAACGGTTAAAATTCTAGTTTTTTTACAACTGTGTTACAACTTTCGACATTTTTCAAATCGCACAAAAACTAATAAATCAGTCGATAACGCAAAATAAATTACTTTCTGTATCGGAAAGTAGTTTTTCAAAAATGATATATTTGACCACTAAATTGATTAATTTATCAATTTCTGAGCTTCAAAAATATTTCCAATTAAATTTTTGGTATATTTATTGCTAAATTTGAATTGTTATTTTTTATCATATAACCAATGAAAACACTTAAAAGAAAAACAAATTTTTTTTTATTGATTATATTTTTATTTTCAATATTTTATACTGTAAAAGCACAAGAATATCCGGCTTGGTTATCCGATTCATGGAGAACAGCTCAATATCCCTCTAATATTTATCTTACGGGTTATGTTCAGGATGAAAAAAATAATAACGAATCGACAGCAGATGCTGTTGGAAGGGTAACTGCAATGGCGCGTGGAAATTTAACCGAAAGCATTATCTCATCCATAAAAAGTGTTAACGATAGTTACAGCCAGAGTATTTCCGATGGAAAATCGGAAACCATCAAAGAAACGTTCCAGTCTGAAATCCAGGTTTCTACCGATTTAGAAATTAATGGAGTAAATGTTGAAAGTTATGTTAAGGACAATACCGTTTATGGTTTTGCCTATGCAAATAAATACGAGATTGTTGGTTACTACAAATCAATGCTGAATATGAAAGTGCAGCAAATTGAGGGCCATATAAACACAGCCAATGAACTTGAAGAAAAAAGAGAAAAAATAAAAGCCAAAGAAGAATTTAATAAAACCCTTCCTGTTTTCGAAGAAGTTAAAAAAGCCCAGGGTATTATAAGTGCTTTAGATAAAAATATCTCACAAGATGACTTGAAGATGCAAAAAACAATGCAGTTGTATAATGAAGTTGTTCAGGCTAACACAAGATTAGAACAAGCTGTTTTAGTATATATTTCTACGCACGAAGATTTATTTGGAGAGAATATTTCTGCTATAGAAAGCGGGCTAAAAGCGATACTTTCCAAAAATGAATGTAGTTTTACAACTGATGAGGATAATGCTGATTGGAAATTGTATGTTAATGCATCCTCCCGGGAATTTAATTATTCTAAGAATATATATTTTAGCTATGTGGATGCAGAAGTACAACTCTTTAAAGCCCCATCGGATAAACATGTTTACCAGGATACCTTTGAACAAAAAGGTGCCCATAGTAAATCGTACCATGCCGCAGCAAGGAAAGCTTATAATGAGATAAGTACTATAATATCAAATAAAATTTTAAACTGGATAAATCATTAAAATATATTATCATGATTAAACGAAACCTAATACTCGTATTCCTTGTTTTTGTTGCCATTTTAATGGTGCAGGGACAGGAAGAACAGAAAGTAGCTGTATTTGATCCTGTTGGAGATGTATCTCAGAATTTGAAAATAATTATTCGCGAAGAATTGAGTAATGCCGTAGTAAATACTTTGGGTTTTACGGTACTGGAACGGGAGCTTATAAATAAGGTGTTGGCAGAGAGCGAGTTCCAGATGCAGGGCCATGTGGATGACAGCCAAATTGGTGAACTGGGTAAAAAAATGGGAGCCAATTATGTATGTTATGCATCCATTTCATCAGTGGGTGGAAATTATTATATTTCCTGTAAGATGGTAGATGTAGAGACAGCAAGAATTGAACGACAGAATACGGGCATTACTGAACACGGGCTGGACGACCTTTTTTCAGTTGTATCAACCGTTTCGAGAGCAATGTTGCAACAACAAGCTACCTCCGTTAAGAGTCGTAACTCTAAAGCATCTGTTTATAAACAGGTTTATGATGTTAATGAAGCGGATGCAAATGATTTAACGGAGATTAATATCCATGGGTTAAGTTTATTGGTCATGCCCGTAGATGCTGCCTCTGATAAAATAACCTGGCACGAAGCCAATGCATTGTGTTTAGAAAGCAGTGCTTATGGTTTAAAAGATTGGAGATTACCTACAAAATTAGAAATTGCAGGGATGTATGCACAAATTAAAGAACTTAAAAATATGGAAAGTTACTGGTATTGGTCGGCTACACCCGAAAAGAGAGATGTATACTACCGTCAGGCTTTTGATGCCGACAAACTAGTACCAGCAAAGGCAAATGCAAGAGCGTTTGTCCGATGCGTCCATAGTAATGGTACAATTAACCTGTCTGGCCATAATGGGATATGGGAGTATTCTTTGTACGGAACAACTTATTATGTGATGCCCGAAGATTTACAAGGCGAATATAGCTGGGAAGAAGCTGAAAATGCTTGTGAAAGCCTTACAGCGTATGGCCATAACGATTGGTACCTTCCCACCATTGACGATCTGGAGTTTCTTTACAACAACCGGATTGCATTAAACATGCCAGGTACCTGGTATTGGTCATCAACACCCAAAAAGCCCGGTTCAACACGAGCTATGTTGGAAAAGAATTTTGAGGATGGAAAAACCTATGATACCAAAGCAAATGCTAAACGGCAAGTTCGGTGTATTAGAAAAAAATAACTTACAAAATAAAATTTGTAGATGCGAGCGGACTAAAAACAGTCCGCTTTTTTTATCTTTACCCCTATGATTACGGCCGATAAAATTATTATTAAGCATAACAAATTCTTCCGAATGTTCTTTTTTCATTGGGCCTTTTGGTTCTTAAGTTTTTTATTTTATCATTTTATTACCGGCGAACATCAACTATTTAAAACCTACCTGAATTTATTACAGATTGAGAATATTTATATCGTTTTGTTTTTTTTAAGTCTTGGTATTGCAGTGTGGTTTTCCTTTATTGATATGATTTTTAGCGATCGTATCATGCGTTTTTTTCCAATCCAGATGACTTTATTTTTGCGCTCAGTATTGTATTTGGCTTCGGTTTTTGTATTGATTCTGGTAGCTGCCCGTTCTCCATTAACTATTTATACCAAAGAAAATTATAAAGAGATATTTAAGCTGTTGCCAGAGATGGATATTTTGTTTTATCGGTTTTTGCTGTTTTTTTATGTTTTTGGATTTTTTAACCATCTTATTCGCAGTACGATAAAGAAAATTGGCCGCGGAAATATGCGCAGCTGGATTTTTGGTTTTATGAACAAACCGCATGAAAATGAGCGTATATTCATGTTTCTGGATATGAAAGCCTCTACATCCATTGCAGAGAAACTGGGACATAAGAAATATAGTCATCTCATACAGGATGTGTTTAATGATTTATCAGTAGTTGATAATTATCATGGTGAAATATACCAATATCTGGGCGATGGAGCAATTATTTCATGGAGCCTGAAAAAAGGATTAAGAAAAAGTAATTTCCTTCGTGCCTATTTTGCTTTTACTCGCGTAATTCATAAGCGACGCAGATATTACCATCGAAAATATGATTTTATCCCTAAATTTAAAGCCGGGATACATGCTGGCAAAGTAATGGTATTGCAGGTGGGGCAAATCCGCAGGGATATTTCATACAATGGTGATACTTTAAATACCGCTGCACGAATCGAGTCGATGTGTAATGAATACCGGCAGGAAGTGCTTATATCCGGCGATTTGTTTGAATTAATAAAAGATAAAAAGAAGTATACCTTTAAAAATGTGGGAAACATAAAACTCAAAGGAAAGCGGAAAGCGATTGATATTTACCAGGTACGGAAAAAGAAATAAGTATATTTTGATTTGTAAATAGTTTTTTAATCATTTATGATATCCGTTTTTATGTAGAATATATTATCATTTATTGAAAATCAATTTGTTAGTTATCGGATGACTT
>JAXHVS010000026.1:5022-6370 GCA_034189025.1 Bacteroidota bacterium | reverse complement strand
AGTGTTTTTATTCTACTACATTTAAAACCGGCAATCGCGATAGTTATCGGGAGCCGGTGATCCAATATCCGGTTTACGCTGCCAGCGGTTCTCAACCCGGGCAGTGGTTTTTAAATAGTATAGCCGGCTCCGAGTTATTTCTTCTACTGATTTGCCATTATCATACTCTTTGAGTATCGTGGCAATTTGTTGTGGGGTAAATCTTTTCTTTGTTATAATTACAGTTTAACATTAACATTAATTTGTCTACTTTTAAACTGTCCAGTTTTTGGGGAAGCTTATCTACAAACTTTTTCCAAACACCATGAGATAAAATATAAAATCGTAGTTATTGATAATGCAGGATTCCATTCGACCAAAAACATTAACGTACCGGATAATATATTCTTACTTAATACTCCTCCATATTGCCCAGAGTTAAATCCCTGTGAGAAAATATGGCAATACCTGAAATCAAGGTTTAAGAACCACCCTTTTTAGACCATGAAAATATTAAAAGAATGGCTAGTCGAAAGTGTAAAACAAATGACTGAGGAACAAATTATGTCGATTACTCACAATGAAGCTTATTTAGATAATTTAAATGCGGTATTCTTGGGTTAAATTGGTATAAAATCTACAAATAATCAACTCTCATGAAGTTTAAAACTTTGTAAACCCACAAGTTATGCACAAAACAAAAATTGTTAATATCAGTTGAATTTTTTAATTTTAGCTCTGATTAGTTACATAATTTAAACTTATTTGTCATCATCTTTTTTGCAATAGTGCTTTAACTCTTATCGGAAGAAAATCCCTGTTAAAATATAATCCGATAATGCCGGTTGCCCAAACAACAATTTTCACATCTGCCGGGTGATTAAAAAACAAACAAGCAACAGCACTAAAAGTGATTATTCCAAGAGGCGACCAAAAACTATGGTCTTTTTTAATCAGAGTAAAAACTATAAAAGGAATAATAATGAAAGAAGCAAGCAGTTCGTAAGGGATAAAAAATAGATATATTCCCATTAATGTCCCGGCAGCACGTCCTCCTTTAAAATTAAAGAACAGAGGATACCCGTGTCCTATTATTGCTCCTGCACCGATTAATCCCAGAGAGATTGTTGATAACTCAAAAAAATAATTAGCAAGGAGTATTGGTATTAATGCTTTGGAACTATCTAATAGTCCGGTTAAGATACCCCAAAATTTACCAGTATTTTTAAAAGTATTGGCTGCCCCAGGGTTGTTATTACCTAAATCCCTGATATCTTCACCTTTTACCAGTTTTGTAATAATATAGGCAAACAATATTGAACCTGTTAGATATCCTGATAATAAGCATATTGTATAAGTTAAATAAGTA